>JAUWZF010000139.1 GCA_030615475.1 Dehalococcoidales bacterium
GGGGGCGAACATGAAACCGATACCGACCTTTTCAATACATTCGGCGACGCCTTCAGGGCCGAGGTCGATTTTAACGCCCAGCGCCTCGAGGACATCGGCGCTGCCGCACTGGCTGGAAGCGGCGCGGTTGCCGTGCTTGGCTACTTTAAGTCCCGCTCCCGTCGCCACGAAAGCCGCCGCCGTGGAGATGTTGAAGCTGCCTGACCCATCCCCCCCCGTCCCTACGATATCGATGGCCGGACCGGTTATATTTACCGGGGTGGCTTTCTCTCGCATGGCGCTGGCCAGCCCGGCAATCTCGTCGGATGTCTCGCCTTTAACACGCAGGGCGGTCAGGAAAGCGCCTATCTGCGCCGGAGTGGCCTCCCCGCTCATGATTTCCTCCATGCTGCCGGAGGCCTCTTCAAAGCTGAGGGAACGCCCTTCGACTAAACCGCCGATAGCTTCTTTAATCACTTTAGTTTACTCCTGCTACTAAAGGCGTCAATACGGTCTTTTTCATAGACTTCGGAGAGCTTCAACTCGCCAGCCACCATATATATCTTGGCCTCATCAGCGGCTTATCCCGCTGGCTACTCTTTCTTTTCTTCCTTCTTGGGCTTCGTCATGTATTCAGAATAATACTTCAATCCGGAGGCTATGACATCGGCAATGACAACGCCGGACCCTTTAGTTTGTTCTTCCTTTTGAAGTTCCTGCTGTATCTGCTCCAGTTTGGCAATTATCTGCTCGAATCTCTGTTTATTTTGCTTCCTGTCTTGGTCGCGTTTTAACTGCAGTAATCCCAGGCAGATAAATCCCACGCCTGCTAATGCTCCGGCGATTTGTAGTTGCAGCATTGAGCTGGTCACTGCCGTTATAATTATACCGATGCCTGCCAGTATTATCACGATGGCGATTGATTTCGTGTAATTCATTTGTCTTAGTCCTCCCTCCCTCAGTATTATCTTTTCTCACATATTATATGATAAATTTTATAAAATTCCTTAATAAGTCCTTCCCGATTTCAGTCATAATCGATTCTGGGTGGAACTGTACCCCCTCCACCTGGTACACGCGGTGGCGCAGCCCCATGATGATATCATTGTCCGTCCAGGCGCTGACCTCGAGGCAGTCCGGCAGGTTTCGTATCTTCACCGCCAGGGAGTGATAGCGGATGGCTGGGAAGGGATTGGGCAGTCCGCTAAAAACGCCTTTGCCGTCGTGGTGTATGAGGGATGTCTTGCCGTGCTTGATTTCCCCGGCGTGGTCGACTATTCCCCCGTAGGCATGACCGATGCACTGGTGCCCCAGGCAGACCCCCAGTATCGGCAGCCTCCCCCCGAACCTCAGGATAACATCGTTGGAGATGCCGGCCTGCTCCGGGGTTCCCGGCCCCGGCGAAATGACGATTCGTTCCGGCGCCAGTCGCTCCATCTCGTCGAGGCTCATTACGTCGTTCCTGGCCACGCTTATCTCTTCTCCCAGTTCGCTGAGGTACTGGTAGAGGTTATAGGTAAAGCTGTCGTAGTTGTCTATCAGCAAAATCATGGCTAAGCAGCCTCCGCGTTTTCGATGGCGGTCAGCAATGCCTGTGCCTTGCTCAGGCTTTCCTGGTATTCTTTCTCGGGGACGCTGTCGGCGACGACGCCGCCCCCCGCCTGGACATAGGCCACCCCGTCCTTGAGAACGATGGTGCGGATGGCGATGGCGGTATCCATGTTGCCGCTGAAATCGAAGTAGCCCACCGCCCCGGCATACGGCCCGCGTTTGTCTGGCTCCAGCTCGGCGATTATCTCCATGGCGCGTATCTTGGGCGCGCCGGAGACCGTGCCCGCCGGGAAGCAGGCGCGCATGGCGTCGAACTGTGTTAACCCGTCACGGAGCTTTCCCTGGACGTGCGATACCAGGTGCATGACGTGCGAGTAGCGCTCGATGTCCATGAACTGGGTGACCTCGACCGTGCCCGGCTGGCTGATTCTGCCGACGTCGTTGCGGGCGAGGTCCACCAGCATGATATGCTCGGCGCGTTCCTTCTCGTCGTTTTTGAGTTCTTCTTCCAGCGCCCTGTCCGCCCCTTGGTTCCGACTCCTCGGGCGGGTGCCGGCGATGGGGTGGTTGGAGACGGTGCCGTCCTCGACGCGCACCAGCAGCTCCGGCGAGGTCCCGACGATATAAAAGTCGCCGAGGTGCAGGTAGTACATGTACGGCGACGGATTCAGTGAGCGCAGCGCGCGGTAGATGGCGAAGGGGCTGGCGTCGGTGCGCCGGGACAGGCGCTGTGACGGCACGACTTGGATGATATCGCCGTCGTAGATGTATTTCTTGGCCCGTTCCACGGTGGCTTCGTATTCGGCCTGCGTGAGGTTTGATGTCGTGGCCGATTTCGCTGTATTAACCGGTTTACTTTCATTTTTCGGAACCGTATTATAGAGTCTTTCGGCGAGGTTGTCTATCTTTTTTATTGCCTTGTTATATTCCGACTCTATATCGCCGTCGAGCTGTACGTGCGAGACGACTTTAATGACATGGGTGAGGTGGTCGAAGATGAGCAGGGTGTCCGCCAGCATCATGACGGACTCGGGCAGGCTTACGGGGTCGTTATCGGGAGAGGGCAGCCTCTCGAAGTGCCGGGCCACCTCGTAGCTCAAGTACCCCACCATCCCCCCGTGAAAGCGCGGCAGACCCTCTATCGGCACAGGCCTGAAGCGTTTAAACTCCTCCTCGATAAGCCGCAGGGGGTCGACGGCGTTATTGCCGCCGGTGCTCAGGACTAGCGAAGGCTCGGTCCCCAGGAAACTGTAGCGGGCCAGTCGCTCGCCCCCCTCCACGCTCTCCAGCAGGAACGAGTAGTTCCCGCGGGCTATCTTGAGGTACGCCGATACCGGCGTGTCCAGGTCGGCCTTGATTTCCCGGTAGACCGGCACCAGGTTGCCCTGTTTCTTCAGTTTTTTCACTTCTTCCAGCGTCGGGAAATACATCTTTTCTCCAAATAAAAAACCCCCCACCCTTTGAAGGGGCGGGAGGCTGATACCGCGGTGCCACCCTTCTTGACCGTAATAATAGAAGCTGGTCCACTCTGCGGGTACGGCCCCTTTACTTGCGGGACGATACCCCGGGATTCTTTAACGCTTCCCCTGCGGCAAGGCCTACTTATCCCGACTTCAGTCGGGGCTTTCGGTTTGCGGCTCCCGGGTCCATTCGGCTCCTGCGCTGGCGTCGGCTCACACCTTACCCGACTCTCTGGGCCCCGCTCTGAAGCTTACTAATCCCGTTCTCAGCCTTTACATAATTATGTTAATGTTTAACTTTATCACGAGGAGAGGAGTTTGTCAAGAAGTGGGGGAATGTATTTGACTCACAGCCAAATGTAAACAGAACTTATGTGTACTTTAATTGCTTATCTATTTCCTCATAAGTATAATGAGTCCATGGGTGTGCGGCCTTCCAAATTGATAATAGAAGAAGAAGGTAGGATAACACGAGGTATCGTTCGTGTGGGATACTAGTGGTATTGGCATTTATCTATTATAAATATAAATGGTATTTGTAATAAGCTGAAATGGTATAAACGTAACTTTAGAAATCCTGATAAACAAAAATATTGTTCTCTAAACCCAACGCATTGTTTTACAGACGGTTGTGTAGTTTCCCTTTTTATACTCGTTACTGTGGCTTTGTGGTTGATTACTAGCGGAAACTTTACACGCTCATGTGAATTTATAGCATCTATAGCCTTAGGATACAGACTTATTGATGTGTTTATTGTATGGTTGTATGTCCATCTTATAGCAAGAAGTAACAAAGTAAAGCTATTGGATACAAATGGAAAAAATTTCTTCAAGGATAAAGACCCTACACCTTTAAGGTCAATAATACTTCCTACAATTAACTTCTTTGAAGTAGTTATTATATTCGCGATTCTCTCTTATATATTCAATTCCGATATTAGTTCTGGTTGGTCTAGTCTAAGATATAGCATTGATGTCATTACTACTAGCGGCGCCTTATCAAATTTACCAGATATTCCAAGTCAAATTCTATATGCCACTGAACTAATTTATGGTCTATTCTTTATTCTAATAGTGATACAACGTTCTTTGGATTTATTTCGGTCAAAGGACAAGAAAGAAGACTAAGCAGGGTAATAAAAATTTTATAGATATTCCCATTCCTTTCGCCGCTTATCTATTCCCACCCATGCCGCCTTCGGTAAAATCCCTCTCTAACTCTCCCCTTACGAAGGGGAGAGGATGATTCTACACACTCTTATATCAATTGCCTTATCCCAATCTGTCTCCCCCTTTCGTAAAGGGGGAATAAGGGGGATTTAAAAAGGGGCGTCTAAGAGGGGTGCAGACC
>JAUWZF010000170.1 GCA_030615475.1 Dehalococcoidales bacterium
GCAGTAGTCACTACTAAATCAGGTAAAATCGAGGGAAGCTATCAGGACGGACTCTACGTGTTCAAAGGGATTCCCTACGCCGCGCCGCCTTTAGGGGAGCTGCGCTGGATGGCGCCGCAACCCGCAGAACCGTGGGACGGAATACGACCGGCCAAGGAATTCGGGCCGATTGCCCCTCAGAACCCGATGCCTTTCGCCGCTCCGGGAATGCCTACTTTTGAAGGTATAACTCAAGACGAAGACTGCCTGTTCCTCAATATCTGGACGCCGGGGCTGGATGACGCCCCCCGTCCGGTGATGTTCTGGATTCATGGCGGCGCCTTTATCGTCGGTTCCGGCAGTGAGCCCTTCCTGGAGGGCGGTAAACTGGCCAGGCGTGGTGATATCGTCCTTGTCAGTATCAACTATCGCCTGGGGGCATTCGGGTTCTTGAACCTGAAAGAGCTTACTGGCGGTAAAATACCGGCTACTGGCAACGAAGGTCTGCTCGACCAGGTGGCGGCTTTGGAATGGGTGCATGATAACATCACCGCTTTCGGTGGCAACCCGGATAATATCACCGTTTTCGGTTGGTCCGCTGGCGGCATGAGTATCGGTAACCTGCTGGGTATGCCTCTGGCGCACGGTAAATTCCACAAGGCTATTAACCGCAGCGGTGCCGCCAATGTCGTGGGGCCACTGGATGGTACGGTTAAAATATCTGAACAATATGTAAAGATTTTCAACTTGAATGGTAAGGATGTTGATGCTTTACGTAAGCTTAAAACGCAGGAACTGCTCGATGGTCAACAGCAACTGGGGATGAAGTTGCGTGAGACTGAATACAGGATAACGCCGTTTCAACCGGTTGTTGATGGGAAGATTCTTCCGGAATGGCCCATTGAAGCGATTAGAAAGGGTTCGGCTAAAAACGTTATTATTATGGCGGGCAACACCCTTGATGAATTGAAAGCGGCCAATATGATGGACCCCGCCATGCGCAATATGGACGAAGCGGGATTGTTCGAGAGGTTAAATGACCTGTTGCCGCCAGACCTGGTTCCCGGACTGGTAAACGCTTACCGTGATGCCCTGAAAAAACGCGGTTCTAAGGCTGACCCGCCTGACATTATGGGGACAATTAGTGTCGACCTCATGTTCCGGATACCTACCATCCGGCTCGTAGAAACTCAGCGTGATAACGGCGTGCCTGCGTATAACTACCTGTTCACTTATAAATCACCCGCAATGGGTGGCGTTATGGGTGCCGCTCACGGATTGGATAATCCTTTCCTTTTCGGAAATCTTGATGCTGATTTCTGTGGCTCCGGCCCGGAAGTAGAGAGTCTCGCCGAAAAGATACAGGATTCTTGCGTTGCTTTTGCCCGCACCGGCGACCCCAGCTGTCCGAGCATCGGCAAATGGCCGGTTTACGGGAAAAACCGCATGACGATGATTCTGGATAAAAATACTCGCGTTGAAGCGGCACCGTATGAAGATGAACGCCGTGCCTGGGACAAATTTGACCTGTTATTTGTTAGACCGTTATAAGTCTTGATTTACACCGGCGCCAGTCTGACATCCAGTACGGCGGGTCGTCCGCTCTGCACCTGCTGGAGGGCTTCTTTCAGGGCCGGCAGGACATCGGCGGGGTCTTCCACCATGCGACCGTAGGCGTTGCAGGCCCGGGCAATCGTGGCGTAATCGGGCGGGGTGGGGATATCGGCGCCCATATTGTCCACGTTGTACTTTTCTTTAAAAAGTCCCTTGATGGCGCCGTAGCCCTGGTTATCGAAGATGATGGCCAGGTACGGGGCGTTGTAGAAAGAGGCCGACCATAGTGACGCCTCCGGGCAGCCGTAGATGAAAGCCCCGTCACCCATCAGGCTGATGATAGTCTTATCCGGGGCTGCCAGCTTGACACCCAGGGCCGCCCCCGGCGCCCAGCCGATACACCCACCGGCGCAGGATAGCAATGTGCCCGGCTTGTTGCGGTGAATCAGGTGCGCCACGATGAACGACGGCGAAATGGTCTGATTCACGATAATCGTGTCATCATCGATTGCTTCATCGATGCAGCGGCTGAGCCAGTGGGCGGAAATCGGTGTCTTATCGGCATGGCTCTTGGCCAGTGTCTGCCACTCGCTTTCCAGCTTATTATGCTCCGCCTTATAAAATTCGTATCGTTGCTGTAACTGACGTCGCCTTTCGGGGGCTAACTTCCCATCTATTATATCGGTAAGAGCCGGTATCGCCTGGCTGGAGTCGGCCTTAATAAGAATATTGGGCTTCTTGTGCCATAAAGGAACGCCTTTTTTCGCCGTGTCGATATCGATATGTATGATTTTAGCGTCCTGTTTTGGCACGGTAGGCGGCGACGCGTAATGCATATCATAATCTATAACTAAAATAGCATCGGCGGTCGTCAGCAAGGGATTGCCGTACCCGACGGCCGCCGAGAGATATACCGCCAGAGGGTGCGTGTTGGGGAAATTCACCCTGATATCGGTGGTGAGCACCCGTGCGCACAGAGTCTCGGCTAGCTTTACCAGTAAGTCTACGGACTGCAAATTCCTGCCGGAATATCCGGTCACTATCAGCGGGTCTTCGGCGTTAATCAGTATCTCCGCCGCTTTATCCAGAGCACTGGCGTCGGCCTCTGGCGCTGGCTCCTTGGCAGTCCCCGATGACTTACTTTTCGGAGCCTCGCCCTGGTCCCAGAAGACCTCCCGCGGCAGGCTCAGGTAAACGGGCCCGCACGGCTCGGTGGTGGCGATACTGAAGGCTTTATTAAGTATATTGGATAAATCTTCTTCGGCGGTAAGCTGGTGGTCCCACTTGACGAAGTTGCGCACCATCGTCCCCTGGTCGAAAGCTTCACTGCACCAGTTGGTTCGCTGGGGCGGTCCCTGGTTCTCGGTGAAAAACACCACCGGGACCCTTCCCCACTGGGCGTTGTGCAGGGCGCCGCCTATTTGCAGGACACCCAGCTCCGAGTGCACCGAGACCACCTGCGGTCGACCCGAAGCCATGTAGTGGCCGTGGGCGGCTGTCATGGCCACGAATTCGTCGAGGCAGAGTATGCCCCTGGGGGATTGCTTACCTTCGGCGTTGTATTTGGAAATTGTTTCCAGCACGGGAACGTTATCAATCCCCGGATTGAAGAAGACGTATTCGACGCCGTGGGCGTTCATAACGTCGATGAGAGCTTTGATATTACCGTATTCTTCCATGAATATTTACCCTTGTTTCTCGCCTACTTTTCAGCGGTTATATAGTGGCTGGCCTCCGATGCCGTTTTGGGGTCGAAAGTCTTCTTAACCTTCCTCATCCACTTCGTGTAGTTGGATGTATCCGGGCCGTACATGTCGCAAACTGCGTCGCTCCAGACGTGGTGGGGCACGCCGTAATGGCCCTCGACGGCTGCCCGGTTGGCCGCCATGAATACCTCGAAGCTGGCCTGGACCGCGGCAGGATTGCTCGGCACGTAGCGGATGAGCAGCTCCCCGTGCCCGCAATGTCCGTGCTCTATCAACTGCACGAAGGGGTCGGTGCCGTCGGCGAAGAGCAGGCCTTTCTGGATAAAGCCTTCCTTGACTCTGGAGCCCTGCTCGATGAACTTGCTCATGAGGTTGAAAACATCGGTGCCTCCCACCTCTCCCCCGAAGACTCCCGTGGCCCGGCAGGTCTCCCGTATCGAGCCGGTGACCCTGATAAACCGC
>JAUWZF010000147.1 GCA_030615475.1 Dehalococcoidales bacterium
GCGGGTATTATGGCCTTCGGGCTGCCCAGCCCGATTTACGGTATTCTCGTGGCCAGGCTGGGGCCGAGATTCACACTCATATTTGGTAACCTGCTGGCTGGTCTGGGGATAGCCGGGGTCTATCTGGTCCAGGAAGTCTGGCATATCTACGTTTTATATATACTGATCGGGATAGGGGCCGGCTTCGGGGGCTATATATCCTGCACCACGGTAGCCAACAACTGGTTTATTAAAAAGCGTTCCCTGGTGCTGGGGATTTTTATTGCCGCTTCCGGCCTGGGCGGTTTCGTTTTTCCACCGTTAACGACGGCGCTCATCTCTGCCATAGGCTGGCGTCTGGCCTGGCTGGTTCTGGCGGGACTGATTATATTATTCGCGGTAGTGATTGGCTGCATCATCCTGGTCAGGAACCGGCCGGAAGATATGGGGCAGACGCCGGACGGTATACCGGCCGATGCCTTTATGGAAATGGAGCTGGCGAAATCTCAAGCGGCGATGGAGGAGAAGCCTGCCGGCTGGCATATCAAGCAGGTGTTGAAAGGGCCCACCGTATGGCTGATAGGGGGCTTTGCTGCCGCCAATACCTTTACCATGGGAACGATGGTGACACATCAAATAGCTTACCTTCAGGACATCGATTTCAATCCGATGACCTCTGCTACCACCTTGAGCTTCATGGCTGTGTTTACCATTATAGGTAGCCTGGTCTTCGGGGCTCTGGCTATGAGGTTTAATATGAGATACCTGGCCAGCGTCGCTTTTGCCATTCAGTTGATGGGTCTGGTTGTTTTATTAACATCTAGAGAACTAGGGCTTATCTATGTCTACGCGGCCTTTCAGGGGATGAGCAACGGCGCATTGACAACCGCCATGCCGACATTCGTGGGCGCCTATTATCCGCGGGAACGCTATTCCCAGGTCCTGGGTGTGGTCCTTCCCTTTCAAGTTTGTGCGAATGCTGTTGCGGCTACCCTCGCCGGGGTCATTTATGACGCTACGGGCACATATACCCCCGCCTTTATCACCGCAGCTTGTTTCAGTCTGGCAGGACTCGTCTTCGTATTTATAGCCCGCAAGCCGAAGCAGCTTCAATTACCCGGCAGTTAGTCCCCTTTTCTCCATCAAGTGCTTTTTACGTCCCAGTAATGTAAAATCTATTTACCGGTGAGGTGTTATGAAAACCGCGGCCCAATGGTTCTTTATAATATGTCTGCCCGTCCTGCTGCTGACGGCCAGCTTGAGCGCTGCCGCCAATAGCCCCTGGCTGTACCGCTACGGCTTCGACAAATACGATATCAGCCAGGTCACGGGGCTGGCCCCCTCGGAGCTGGACAGGGTTTCCGAAGGATTAATTGGCTATTTTAACTCTGGTGACGATTTTATCAGCCTTACCGTAACCAGGGACGGGGAGTCTCTCGAGCTTTTTAACGAGCGTGAGGTCGGCCATCTTAAGGACGTCAAGGGACTGTTCCGGCTGGGCTACTCCGTTCTTCTGGGGACATTGATTTACGCCCTGGTTTATTTGGGAATCGGTTTATTCTGGTGGCGGGACCGGCGGCTGGCATGGGGACTGGTCGGCGGGGGTGGCCTGACGCTGGTACTGATGCTGGCGCTGGGACTGGTGATACTGCTCGACTTCGACCGGTTCTTTCTGCAGTTTCACCTGCTCAGCTTCGCTAACGACCTGTGGATGCTCGACCCGGCCACGGACTACCTTATCATGCTTTTCCCACGGGGCTTCTGGTTAGATGCGGCGCTGTTCTGTACCCTGGGTACGCTGGTGGGGGCTTTAGTACTGGGTGGTTTAGGGTGGTGGCGATTGAGAAAAGGCAGGTATTCAGAATCCCCCTGAGCTCGTCCCCGCCGTCGTTTTAATATCGTAGCTGGTGACCTCGCCGCAGCGTTCGCCCCGGCAGGTAATCTCGAACTCCCAGGTCTCATCCGGTCCCAGGTTCATGACGCTGTCGCTGGAACTGTCGATGAGGTTCTTTCCGGCATCGTAAAAACTCACCTTGACCTCGGCCAGTTCGGCCACGGCATGGCTGGTGTTCTTCACGGTTACTTTAACCGCCACGGCGCCCGCTTCATCCTTCGTCATTTCATGCTTGAGCACGGAGAGTTCTACTATTGGCGCTGAGCCCGAGCCGATACATGATAAACCGGAAGCCAGTAAAATGACAGTAAGAAATACGCCGAACGACAGTCGTTTAATCATTATCCGGTTCTTCGGAGGCTTTCCGCTTGAAGAAGAAAGATGCCACAATTAATGCTATACCTATCACCAGGACGATGATACTGAAGAGTTGCAGCGGCGCCAGGATATCCTTGTGCAGACCCGTCAACATTGTCTCGAATGATTCGGGTATATCCGGTATATATTGCATGAAATTAAAGGTTCTGGCAAATATGACGCCGGCCAGTTCCAGGGCTCCGTACACAAACAGGCCTATCCCCAGCGAACGGGCGGCGACCCCGATGTTCCAGTTTATCAGGAAAATACCCGCAGCCAGCAGCACTATGAGGGCGATTAATCCGTAGTAGCCGGACTGGAAATAGCCGATGTACTTCCTGGCCATCAGTAGCTGTTCCATGACGTCCGCCGGTATGGTGTCCTCGTCGTACACTACTTCGGACGGTATCTCCTCGAGGAATTCATCGAAATACTCGTCGTAGTAAGGCTTTATCAGGGCTTCCAGGAGGCCGGAAAGCTGGGGCATCAGGCCTTCCTGCGTTATTTGCTCATCGACTTCCTGTAAATACATGTCGAGGAAATCAAGTAGCCGCTCCTCCAGTAGCTCGGTAATTCCGAACGGCAGATATTCGTCCGGTATTTGCTGCATATAGTCCTGTAGATTCTCCTCAATATAAGACCTCAGTTCATACCGAATAATATCGGGAAGCCATGTGGCTATCTGCTCGTTCAGGGCTTCCCAGATGCTGTCCCTCAGGCCTTCCTTCAGGTCTTCCAGCTGGATGGTTATTTTCAGCGTATCACTCTTACCCAGGAAGAAGTCGTAGGCGGTATAGATAGCCATCCGTGATTGTTCTTTAAGCCAGGGTTCCTGGTCATCGATAACATCAAATATGGCATCTTCTAAGAAGCTTACCTCATCGGGTAGTTCCCCGATTATTTTTTCTTCGGTGAAATCACGGGCCAATTCCGACACGTCAATCCTGTCCACCTGAGCCGCCACAAAGTCAGGATTGAGCAGGGTGCTGTGGAGCAGGTAAGCTCTGCCGAAAACAGTGAGTGACAGGAAGAGCAGAAAGCTTAAAATAAATGTCCCCAGACCTTTGAGGAAACTCATGTACGCTAGCCTCCAGATATTTCATTGCAACCCGTAACGGCCACGATAGATTTGTGTAATATTTTATCATATCCGGGGGTAAATTACACCTGCTCGTTCGGGAGGTTGACTGTAAATGGGGTATCTAGTAGAATTACAGTAGCCGTGGGCGGTTAGCTCAGTTGGTTAGAGCGCCGCGTTGACATCGCGGAGGTCAGTGGTTCAAGTCCTCTACCGCCCACCACCGCATCAGTTTACATAAATGAGGAATTGCTGTTAAGGGAGCTGCTGGGAAGGCTTTCTGGAATCTTACGTACCAGTCTTCATTTACCACTTGGACTCCTCCTCTAATGTAGAAGTCAATCCAGTAGTAGATTAGGCCAATCGCTGTCCCAACCAATAATACAGAAACAGTTATGAGCATTTTCAACCTCCGACTTGCCTCTTTTGTTGTGTAATTTGACCTTAGCGTTCTCCCATGGTCCGGTCAATACCGGTGAATGGATGACTGCTCGCAAAGAACGCCGTTATGAGTCTAGAGAGGGCGAAAGGACGTGAGAAAGGCGAAGTAACATTTCGGACTTTTGTTACTTGGCTGAATAAAATAAGCTTTTGTTATTCCTATGCACATTTCAAGCGCTTGTTGTCTGGGCACTAACTTGCCCCTATATATGCCCGCCACCGTTCTTCAAGTCCGTTAGTATCAAAACCATAAACTTCTATTAGGGCATTATCGTAGGTGCTGCCCTCTTTGAATATAGCCAGTAGCTCCCGCATCTTGGCCCAGTTGTAGTTATCGATCAAGAATGAAACCAGGCTTAAACTTTGGACATAGGCCAAGTACGCCTGGTCGGGAGAAGCAGGGAAGCTGCTGCCCAGACTTCTCACTGATAAG
>JAUWZF010000131.1 GCA_030615475.1 Dehalococcoidales bacterium
TTACCAAAGTGAACTCGTCACGCGTTACCAGCGCCTCATCCCATTCCGGCCATGTCTGATTATGGATGCTGTATTCATAGCCGGTCCTCTGCCAGAGCTCCTCGGCCAGGTGCGGCGCCGTCGGCGCCAGGAGCAGGAGCAATGTCTTAATGGAGGACTCCCAGGCTTCCTTGCCAGCGGTCCCCGACTCTTTCACCCTGCCCAGGTAGTTGGTGAACTCCATGAGCGCCGCCACCATGGTATTGAAGTGGACTCTCTCGATATCCCCGGTCACTTTTTTAATGGTCTGGTGCGTCATACGGACCAATTCAAGCTCCGCTTTATTCTGGTCTTTTGCAAACTTGTCCCATTGATATTCATCCAGCACCAGTTTCCATATCCGGTTCATCCAGCGGCTCATACCACTGATACCGCTGTCGTCCCATTCGCCGCCCTGCTCCCACGGCCCGATGAACATCAGGTAAGTACGCAGGGTATCCGCCCCCAGTTCGGCCACGTAGGCATCGGGATTTTCCACGTTGCCCCTCGATTTGCTCATCTTCTGGTGGCCGGAGATAATATGCCCCTGGTTAAACAGCCTTGTAAATGGCTCGCCGAAATCAATCAGCCCCATGTCACGAATCGCCTTGGTGAAGAAGCGGACATAGAGCAGGTGCATCACGGCATGCTCGGCACCGCCGGTATATAAGTCCACCGGCAGCCATAACTTCACCTTTTCGGCATCGAAAGCCGCCGTTTCCAAGTGCGGACTGGCATAACGCAGGAAATACCACGAGGAGCAAACGAAGCTGTCCATGGTATCCGTCTCCCGCTTCGCTGGAGCCGAGCACTTCGGACAGGTGGTATTAACGAATTTCTCATTATATGTTAGCGGCGACTCGCCGGTAGGTTTGAACTCGGCATCCTCCGGCAGCAGGACGGGCAGGTCTTTCTCCGGCACCGGTACGATACCACACTTATCGCAAAATACTACAGGTATCGGGGCTCCCCAGTAACGCTGCCGTGAAATAAGCCAGTCACGAATTTTATAGCTGATAGTCCGTTTCCCCCACCCATGTTCTTCCAGGTACTCGGAAACGGCGTTGATGCCGTCTTGATTGCCGCTGAACTGACCGGAATGAATCATCGTGCCGTACTCAGCATGGAAAAGCATGTCACGATAGAACTCAAGGGTGTTAAGCATCTCCATTACAGTCCGCCTGTCGCACACATTCGGCTCTATTGCCTTACAGCGTTTCAGTATTTCTCTTTCCGCTGCAATTGAGTCCAGCGGTATCGTTTCCACGCCGTTTTTGCCCGCGAAGAAAAACAGCCAGGCGGCGCCCACGATTTCATTCCAGCCATCCGGTTTCAGATAGTTCTTCATTAGTTTTATATACTGCTTGACCTGCGTTTCGCCACGCAGTGTGACGTACAGGCCGTCTTTGCCAGCAGCGGTATAGCTGATACCGGCCTTCTTAAGTTCTTCTTCAAACCCTTCATGCATCGTGCCGGGGAAGGCAAAGCTCCTAGCGATGCCATCGGTACGGTCTATTACCGGAATGATGGGCAAGCCATACTTCAGGGCGAAGGCGAAGTCGCGTTCATCATGGGCCGGCACGGCCATGACGGCGCCGGTGCCGTAGCTCAACAGCGCGTAGTCGGCAATCCAGATGGGCACTTTGTCCCCGTTGAGACGGTTGATGCAGTACGCCCCCGTGAAAACGCCGTCCTTTTCTTTCTCCGAAGAAAGCCGCTCTATTTCACTCTGGCGGCGCGATTTGACGACATAGTTTTCGACCTCGGCCTTCTGCTCCGGCGAGGTCAGCTTTGCCACCAGAGGGTGCTCCGGCGCCAGCACCATGAAGGTCACGCCGAAGGTGGTATCGGGGCGGGTGGTGAACACCCGTATTTCCTTTTCGTCAACACCGGGATGGTCAAGCCCGAAGGAAAGCTCCGTGCCCTGGCTCCTGCCTATCCAGTTCTGCTGCATTATCTTGATACGCTCCGGCCAGTCGATGCCGTCGAACTCCATGAGCTCATCGGCGTATTTCGTGATACGGAAGAACCACTGCTCCAGGTCGCGCCTTATGACGGGGGTCTCGCAGCGCTCGCATAAGCCCTCCCCTACTACCTGCTCATTGGCCAGCACCGTCTGGCACTGTGGACACCAGTTGACCGGCGCCTTGGCACGATAAGCCAGGCCGGCCTCGTATAACTTCAGGAAGAACCACTGCGTCCACTTATAATAATCCGGCAGGCAGGTAATTACCTCCCGATTCCAGTCGTAGACGGCGCCGATGCTCTTGAGCTGCCGCCGCATGTTATCGATGTTCTGCATCGTCCAGGTGAATGGGTGGATGCCCCGCTTGATAGCAGCGTTCTCGCCGGGCAGTCCGAAGGCATCAAAACCCATCGGGTGGAGCACGTTATAACCGCGCATCCGTTTGTAGCGGGCGTGAACATCGGACGGCGCCATGGGATACCAGTGCCCGATATGAAGGTCGCCGGAGGTATAGGGGAACATGGTAAGGACATACCATTTGGGACGGGGGTCGTCATCGTGAACCTCGTAGAGTTTATCCTCGGCCCATCGCTGCTGCCACTTCTTTTCTATCGTTTTGGAGTCGTACTTGTCTGCCATGACTGTTCTCCGTTTAGAAATGCCACACCCTTACTGGTGGTAAGGGTGACAGACGCTTCGCAGTAATTGTAGCAATTATAGCTACGTATGTAAATGGGTAAAACCTTGCGCTATCCCCGTTTTTCACTTAGAATAGGATAGCCCGCGCCGAAGTGGCGGAACAGGTAGACGCGACAGTCTCAAAAACTGTTGGGGGGCAACCCTCGTGTCGGTTCGAGTCCGACCTTCGGCACCATAGAGTAAGGAGGTGAGAATCCAGTCAGATATGATTACCTTAAAATGTCCCAAGTGCGGAGCGGAAAGCAAACTCTCTTTCGTGGAGAAAAACTACGAAGGCCCGCGCCGGTGCTGGAAATGCCACGAGTTCTTTACCATAAAGATAGAGAATAATGAGCTGAAGTCCTGTGAACCACTCAGTCAGGAAGAATTCGAGAGACAGCAAGAGATTGAAGCCCTGAAAGCCAAATTTAAAAAACCATCGTCAGATTAAGCCGGTAGCTATTTATTCTTGTTTTTTAAATTCCGCTTCTTATCACGTTTGGCAAGCTCTTCCCGCTTCGCTTTCAGTTCGATGAGGCGAAAAACTGTTTTAGCTTTACCTGCGAGTACAAAATTTTCCATTTATTTTACCTCCCCATCGGATATTTTGTGTCCGGGGAACCTTAATTTCTTTTAAAATCCCTGCTATCATCCTCATCAAGCTTAACAGTCCACTATAAAAACAGATATAAAATCCATAAATGTTGGATAAATTTATCCTTAAAATTTCATAAAGAATAATTATTAAAAATAATGAATTTCCCCGCAGCGGCCTCCAACCAACCGACAACCTGAGGGAAATACCCGTATAGTACTATTGACAAGACTGTGAAATAATTATATAAATAGGCTACGATAGCCTATGAAAACGGAGGTGTGAAATATGGCTAAAACACAGGCGATACAACCGGGCTACTGTGTGGCGGTGCACCTGATGCCGGAGACTGCGCCGGAGAATTGCTACATAGGAATTGTCGAGGTTGTCGACGAAAATGGTATCCTGATAAACCTGGTGCACTGGGACGATAAGCTCGATATGATGGGAGGGTACACGGAAAGCCTTTTCATCCCCTGGCAAAACATAAATTCAATGCTCATCAACACCGAGCGGCAGCCGACCAGACGGTTTATGGCAGACAGGGCCCGCAAATGGAAGACACAAATCGAGGCTCTCCACGCGGGTAAAACCGCAGCCAAGAAAAAGTAGCCAATAAAACAACAGTTGGATAACAGGTGCAAATAGTACTCCGTAATCATCATCGTACAACGCCCCGATGATTACGGAGTTTTATTTATTTATACGTAGTCTGTTTCAAGTAACCGGATACCATTGCCACAGCCAAGCCTAAATGCTATAATTCTACGTACAGGATGGCGAGTGGTGTAGTGGTAGCACAGGGGACTTTGGCTCCTCTAGCCCGGGTTCGAATCCTGGCTCGCCAGCCAATCCATACGTTCCAGTCATTCATACCCTACCCTTTTGTATCGCCCCGATTAACCGTGTATACTGGTAATAAAACACTTGTATAGGTAGACCTGAAATGGCAGAAGAAGAAAGCGGATTCGACGAATTGATGCGTCTTTCCCAGCAATTCACCCGGCAGCAGGAAGAGCACGAGGAAAAAGAGCGCCAGCGTGAAGAGCAGGGGAAAAAGGTACAGGGTGTGCTCCAGGGCTTGAAGGAGCTCAATGTATCCATGGCTATCGAGCAGCTCAAGACGGTAGCCACGCCGGAAATCATTAAAGAAGTGAACGCCATGAAAAGCAAGGGAGGGACCGATGACCTCCGCAAGATGATAT
>JAUWZF010000141.1 GCA_030615475.1 Dehalococcoidales bacterium
CTTTAACTGTACGTAAGGCTCCGGTCGGGCAGGACTGGGTACACCTGGGCTCTTTCCATCCGTTGTCCAGTAGATGAGCACACAGCGTGCATTTTTGCGCCACATGCTTCTCCTCGTTCCACCAGATAGCGCCATAGGGACAGGTATCCACGATATCCTTCTGCCCCCTGGCCTTTTCGGGGTCAATTATGACAATGCCATTATTCTTTTTGTACACCGCTCCATCTTTTGCTTTCGTGATACAAGGGGCATTATCACAATGCATACACGGGATGGGCAGATAGGCAATATCAACCATGGGGAACTCACCCCTTTCCTGGCGCATGATATCCATCCATCTGTGGCCGTGTTTGGGCTGGGCGACTGAGTACGGTAAAAAATCATTATCTACGTACTCATCCTTACAGGACAGGAAACAATTATTGCAATCCTCGCATGTTGCCACATCGATGATTAAATTCCACTTCTCCATGTTATATCGGCTCCTTCCACTCCTCTATCTGCACAAGGCAGGAATTTGAGGCCGCGCTGTGTGACTTCTTGATTATAGGGCGGGATGGCGTCAGTAGATTAATGGTGCCGGCACGGTCAATTGAATACCCTGGCTCACCTATAGGCTCATATATTGCGGAAGAACAGCACGATTGAACTGTTCCGGAAGGAAGGCGTTCGGTAACCTGGGCGGCACAAATGACGGCTCCCCGGTCATTGAACACCTTGACCAGATCATCCTGCTTGATTCCCCGTTTTTCGGCATCTTTCGTATTTATCCTGACAATCCAGTAGTAATAACCATCGATCAGAACCCGGTGGTCTTTAACATCGTTGATAATGCTATCCTTACCGTCGGTATGGGTGTGGAAGCTGAAGCGGGGGTGGGGGGATAATAGCTGCAACGGATACTTTTTATATAGCTCCGTGGTATGATGGCCTTCCCAGGAGGGAATATATTTGCTTATAGTTGGCCTCTCCGGGTCGTCCGGGTCAAATCGCTTCAGACTTGAACATTCAAACTCTATCTTGCCTGACTGTGTCTGAAGTCCCATCAAATATTCTTCGGTATAGTCTGATGGTAGCGGTATCGGTTCGGTCAAGTCTTTTTTCCTGCCCTCAGCGAACCATCTATAGGCACAAGGGGCTCTTAGCTCCTCCTTCGGTGCGGGAACAACATAATAGCCTTTCTTCAGGAATTTCTTCCATGAGATTACTTTGGGTAAGTCCGAGGCGGCATATACCCGCTTGCACCAGTCAAGCTCGCTCGAACCCTCGGAAAAGTAGGCGCTCAGTCCCAGCCGCTTCGACAGCTCGAGGAAAATCTCGTAGTCCGATTTCGACTCGCCCAGGGGTTCGATGCACTTATGTTGCAGGGTGATAATGCGGTGATTTAACTTGACGAAGTTATGTATGATATACCCGCCGGCATTGCAGGTTTCGCCGATATCCCAACGCTCAAAATTGGTACAGGCCGGCAGTATGATATCGGCGAACTTGGTCTCACCCTCCATCCAGATGGACTGGTTCACCACGAAAGATAGCTTCGGGCTCCGGTATGCCTTTACGTAACGGTTCGTCTCGTTCATGGTAGTGATATAAGAGCCGCCGTATTTATAATACATCTGGATTTCCGCATTACCCGGAGCTGGATACTCGAACTTAAAGAACTGGCCTTCAATGGTCTTGGTATTATTCGGATAACCCTCGCAATGGCCATCCAGGATAGCTTCCGGAATCCTCAACCTGGGTACTTTTTGCAGCACGGTGTTCACGGTCGGCAGGTGCGGCATCCGCTGGTACATGTTCATTGCCGAGGCTGTTCCTTCGATATCACCGGAGAAGCCTCCCTCGGCGTAGCCCGGAAAATAGAACCTTGTGTCGACCGGTGCCGCGAAGGTCATATTGCCAAAATTGATACCGGGTTTGCCGACACCCTGCATCGCCATAAGGCAGACCATCGAGCGGGCCCATTCGAGCCCGGTGGCGCAGCGGCAGGCTCCCCCCTCCTGGTTCCCCGGGCCCCCGGCACCAAGATAGGTCTTTTTAGTTCCCCACTCTCTGGCTAAAGCCCTGACATCTTTCGCAGGAACGTTTGTCTCCTTTTCCTGCCACTCGGGGGTCTTGGGTATCCCGTCCTCCTTGCCCAGTATGTAGTCCTTCCATTTATCAAACCCTGTAGTACGCGAAGCGACGTACTCTTTGTCGTAAAGGTCTTCAGTTATCCAGACGTAGGCGATGGCAAGAGACATGGCATTGCCGGTATCCGGTCGAGTGGCTAACCATTTGCCGCCCATCAGCGCGGCCGTATAATCATAGTATGGGTTAATGTGTACCATTTTTACGCCCAGTTCTTTCAGCCATTGGCGGCGAACGGTACTTTCGAATCCGCTGTAGGCCCCGGGCACAGACTCCGGGTCACTTCCCCAGAACACCATCATTTCACATTCCTTGAGGGCATCTTCAACCGTGCCGTAAATCTCGGCACCGCCCAGGCGCATGGTATTTCCCCAGTGATGCGTGGCTCCCCAGAACCACCCCTCCCAGCTATCTGGATTGGCAACGACCTGGGTGTGCCCGATGGCGTTCGCAAACCTGCGGTGGGCGCTTAGGTAATAGCCGATATTTCCCCACATGTGGTGAGAAGCTGTGCTGGTCAGAATAGCTCCCGGACCGTAGTCTCTTTTAACACGCTTAATCTCATTGGCGACGGTATCCAGAGCCTCGTCCCAGGTGATTCTCTCGTAGCCTGATATCCCTCTGTTCTCGCAGTTACGCTCCCCGTTGGGATCGAAATCGACCCGTTTCATGGGGTATAAAATCCTGTCGGGCGAATAAATCGTCGATTTCAGGGCATATCCAAATGGAGAGAGGGTACATTTCCGCGGAGGAGTAAACTTTCTGCCTCTTGCCTCAATAGTGTAAGGCGGCGCGTCACTGTCATCAAATTCCACAGGCGTTATGCGTATAATCTTACCGTCTTTTACATAAATAAAGAGCGGGCCGGCATTTGAATTATTTACGTACCTCTTGGTATTGTTCCCTGCATCTATTCCGTATTCTATACCCGCTGAAAATATCTGACTTAGAGTCTCCATAAACCAGGATGTTAACTCCTCAGGCCCGTCCAGCGTTAAACGAAAATTTTTCATAGCATCTACCTGTTCCAGTTGGTTGCGCCATGGCGGTAAAAGTCTGCTGGCCAAGGCAGCATCGCTAAAAGCCATACAAACATCGGGACTGGAATGAATGCCACTTTTCGAAATAATTTGACCATCGCTGAAAGTAAAGTATCTGCCTACTGAGTTGTCCATAACTTTTATTTGCGCCGTGAAATTATTCTCCTTGAGACGACTCTTGAATAATGGATACTTTCTTGCCGTTCGCCTCATCAATAGCGCCGCTGCAAAAAGCAGTATTCGAAATTTGATATTTGCAGGTTTCATATTTTCCTCCAGCGCATATTAAAATCTACCGGATATGCCTTTAATGTTTTATCCAATATCGGCTAGCTCTGTTAGTTAAAGTGACCTTACCATAAGTAATGATGCACTGATTCCCGTTTCTGCTCGTTTGTGGTGAATAATTAATACTTATCGAAATTTAATTTCGCCAATAACTGCTAAAAGAGAACAGGCCCATTGACACTTTAGCCAGCTAACTAAAACTTGTCAAGAATAACTAGTTGCACAATCCGTCATATTGTTATATTAGGTAGGGGAGCAGCGCTGCTCCCCTACGCGGTTTTCATTATTAAACCACTACCATTGCACGAACATCGGGATGTTTGATCTTCCATGCGTATATATCTTCATAACCTGTATCTGGCCAATTAACCTTGCTGCTGTACGAACCCCTGCGGCCGTCTATCATGGCAAAAGGGATGCTACTCTCGCCAGGAGAAAGGAAGCAAAAAACAGGACATCACCGACAAGAAGGGATTATAATAGAACTATCGGAGAGCGGGGCAGCAGCTTTTGAAGGCTCCATTAATTCTGAGGGCATGACTGTCCTACTTTTACTAATTGCACACAGAGGTTCATATGTCTTTGGTTGCTTTCTCTAGAAACCAAATAAGGAAATTGTTGACTAAAGAGAGCAATATGATACTTGAAAATAAGATTCCTGGCTACGAGAGCCTTGAAATGAAGTTTCAAGATATCAGTGAGTTTGGACTCTATCTTCATATCCCTTTCTGCCGGCAAATATGTCCTTACTGCCCATACAACAAGGAGATTTATCAACCTGAGGCAGCAGAAATGTATACCAGAGCTGTTAAGAAGGAAAT
>JAUWZF010000107.1 GCA_030615475.1 Dehalococcoidales bacterium
TGAAAGTACCGCCTTTGAGATACCATTCTGTAGCTGGGATAATCTCCATCTGTCCGCACGCCAGATATCGAGAGAAATCAGGTACAGCCTTCCCCATGGCTTCTATGGCTTTTTTCCTACTGAGGGACTCTGAAGTAATCCACATGCAGAACTCATTGTTTTCTAAACCGGCTTTGAAATAGGGCACCAGAATATCAATCAAGTCCTGTTTGGTGTTGTAAAAGTAGCAGACGTGTGAGCCCCAAGGCAAAGCACCTAAGACATCAATTCCCGGCTTCCTTGTTTCGCTCTCCACAGCACACCTTCCCCAAAGTACATCAATACTATATATTATAGTACTATGGTACATTTGTGAATCGGGTGAACCTTTTATTCTCTGTGGGTAATGACACTAATCGAGCCTGTTTGGGGATAACTTGGCTCTATAGAGTCTTTTTCTGGCCTCGGAGGTGCCCCTCAGCATAAGATTCAGGAAATCCGTCTCGTATTCCTCAATCAATCCTTCACCGGCGAAACTGTAGTACCGGTTGTCGCCGATGACAATATGGTCCAGCACTTTGAGTCGCATGATTCTACCGGCATAGACCAGTTCCCGGGTCAGTCCTTTATCGCTCGTGCTCGGCTCGGGATTGCCCGAGGGGTGGTTGTGAACGAAAACCAGGGCGGCGGAGTTGCTTTTAATCGCCCCTTCGATAACCTCGCGGGGAGAGACGGAGCTGCTGTTTACCGTGCCTTCGGAGAGGTCGACGGTATCGATAATCTGGTTCTGGCTGTTCAGGTAGATTACCTTGAAGACCTCTTTCTTGAGGCCGCGCATGGCATGATAGAGATAGTCGAACACTTCCTGGGAGGATTTGTAGAAGGGTTTATCCAGAGTTTTTGCCTTGAGGAACTCCCGGGCGACCTCCTGCACGAGCTTGATGCCGAAGGCGCTGTGCGTGCCGATACCTTCTATCTGTTGCAGTTCTTCGACCGGGGCTTCCAGGACGCCGCGCAGCGTCTGGAACCTCTTAATGGCTTCTTTGGCGGGCAACTTACAGTCCTTACGCGGCGTACCCAGACTCAGCAGCAGTTCCACGATGTCATAGTCGTGGAAGCCGGCCAGTCCCGACTTGAGGAACTTTTCCCGCAGCCTCTTTCTGTGTCCCCGATGCGTATCTTCCGCAGACTTTTCTGTTTTTCCCATTTGTGCAATCCGTGCTTTTGCCATATTCTAACACTAAGGGGTGAACGTTTCTAGAGGTAGGATACTATTAAGGAGTTTCTATCCTGAAACCATCCTCTCCCACCAGTTCCACCAGTCGCTGCTTGAGCTCCGGGCAGTAACCGGATAGTATGTTGGGGAGCTTGAGGGGAATGGCTTCCCCGCCGTTCACCACGTTCAATCGTACTTCATCCCGTCCGGAGAAGGCTTTCAGGGCGTCTATAATTTTGTTGAGGAGGGTGATATCACCGTCTTTGTCGGTGGTCTGTTTGATATTGATAATCAATCGCCGTCTTTCTGCGGGTGGGGCGGTGACGGGTTTCTCCACCGGGGCCTCTACGGCCACGGGTTCCGGCACGGCAGCCGGTTCGCTACCTTCCTGGGGAGGCTCATAGAAACTAACACTATCACAAACAACGCTTATCTCGTCATCTCTTACGCGAACTTTTCCCTGCACGACCAGTTCATTACCTTCCTGCCAGAACTCTTCAGTTTGCATGTAGACATTAGGCCAGGCTATAACTTCAACCTGTCCGCTGACGTCCTCGAGGACAACGATGGCAAAGGACTCACTTTTTTTGGTGAATAAGTAGCGTGTTGATATAACCCGTCCGGCGGTGATAACAGGTTGTTTGTCCAGTTCTGTGGAAATATCACCGCAGAAAGTTGTTCTGGGGTTTGCCCCGCTGAATACCGGACTGAACGGCTTCTCGGAAAAGCTTACCCCCAGCAACTCCTTTTCCCAGAATGCCTTTTCCCGGTCAGTGGTCTCTGACGGGGGAAGGTCCAGGTCGGACAGCGGAACCGCCGTTTTCTCTCCCCACAGGTCGAACATGGTGGACTGTCCCGTATCCCGGAGACGCTGCTCCCGCTGCGCCAGTGACAGGATACGGCTGACGCTGTTGAGCAGGGTGCCGCGATTCTCAAGTTCGTCAAACGCCCCCGCTTTAATCAGGCTCTCCATGACCCGCCGGTTAACTGCCTGCAAATTGCTGCGGCGGCACAGGTCTTCGATGGACTTGAACTCGCCGTTCTTGTTGCGTTCGTTAATGATGGGCTCGATGGCTCCGGTGCCCACGTTTTTAATCGACCCCAGGCCGAAACGGATGGCCGACTGTCCGGTGCCGGTGTTTTCTATGGAGAAATCGAGCTGGCTACGATTGATATCCGGCGGCAGAACCGTGATGTTCAGGCGGCGGCACTCGGCGACGGCGTTGCCTATCCTCTCCGTCTCTCCGGCGTGGATGGTCAGGAACGCGGTGACGTAGTCCGCCGGGTAGTTTGCCTTGAGATAGGCGGTCTGGTAGGCAATCAGGGCGTAGCTGACGCTGTGAGCTTTGTTGAAGGCATAGCCGGCGAAGGGCTCGATGAGGGCGAAGACCTCCTCGGCCAGATCGGCGGGGTATTCCAGCTTTTTAGCGCCGCTGATAAAGCTGCGTTTTTCCTTCCTCATCACATCGGCAATCTTCTTGCCCATGGCCTTGCGGAAGATATCCGCCTGTCCCAGGCTGTAGCCGGCGAACTCCCGCACGATAAACAGTACCTGGTCCTGGTAAACAATGACGCCGTAGGTCTCTTTAAGGATGTTTTCCAGCGCCGGGTGGGGATATTGTATCGCCTTGCGCCCGTGCTTGGCATCGATGAACCGGGGGATGTGCTCCATGGGGCCGGGGCGGTACAGGGCCACCATGGCCGCAATATCGCTGAAGGTGGTCGGCTTGAGTTCCTTGATATAGCGGCGCATGCCGGCACCTTCCAGCTGGAAAACGCCGGCCGTCTCTCCCGCAGAGAGCAGATCGAATGTCTTTTTATCGTCCATCGGAATATGGTTAATATCGATATCGATGCCGTGGTTCTGTCGAATAATATCCCTGGCCCTGCCCAGGATGGTCAGGTTGGCCAGCCCGAGGAAGTCCATTTTCAGCAGGCCGATACTGGCGATATCCCCCATGGAAAACTGGGTCATCACAGTTTCCTGGCTGTCGACCTTGGCGCCGCGTTGCAGCGGCACGTACTTTGTCAGCGACTCCCTGGATATGACGACACCGGCGGCATGGGTGCTGGCGTGGCGGGATATACCTTCCACCCTCCGCGCCGAACTGACCAGGTTGCGCACGATATCGTCTTCCTGGTAGAGAGCCTTGAGTTCGTTGTTTTCGTCCATGGCCCGTCCCAGGGTCATGCCCGGTGTGCCGGGTACCAGCCGCGCCACGCGGTCGACCTCACCGTAGGGCATACCCAGCGCCCGCCCCACGTCCCGGATGGCGGCCCGGGCACCCAGTGTACCGAAGGTGATAATCTGGGCGACGTGGTCCTGGCCGTATTTCTGGGAGACGTAGTTGATAACCTCGTCGCGGCGGTCGTCCTGAAAGTCCATGTCGATATCCGGCATCTCCTTGCGCTCCATGTTCAGAAAGCGCTCGAAGACCAGCCCGTGTTCGAGGGGGTCCAGGGCGGTAATACCCAGGCAGTGCAGGACGATACTGGAGGCGGCGCTGCCCCTGACGCCGAAGAGGATATTTTGTTTTTTCACGAACGACATAATATCCCAGACGACGAGAAAGTAGTTGGCGAACTGGGTCTTCTTGATGACATCGAGCTCGTATTCCAGGCGCTGCTCTATCTCCGGGGTGGGTTCCGGATAATAGTCGTGCTGGTTCTGGTGGCAGAGGTCGGACAGGAACTGGTCGGGGGTTTTACCTTCCGGCAGCTCAATCTCCGGCAGGTGCAGTCGCCCGAATTCCAGATCGAGGTTGCACTTCTCGGCGATGTTCCCGGTGTTTTCCAGCGCCTGTGTAGTATCCTTGAACAGCTCCGCCATTTCATCGGGGCTCCTGAGATAGAAGGTGTCCCCCGCCATCTTCAGCCGTTTCTCGTCATGAATGGTAGTATTGGTGCCGATGCAGAGCAGCAAATCGTGGGCGGAGGCATCCTCGCGGTTGATGTAGTGGGTATCGTTGGTCGCTACCAGGGGAATACCGAGTTCATTACTCATCTGTATGAGGTAATTGTTTACCCCTTCCAGTTCCGCAATGGGGTGTTTCATGAGTTCCAGATAGAAATCGCTGTAGGTCTGCTGGTACCAGAGGGCCGCCTGTTTCGCATCGTCGTAACGCCGACTCAGGATAAGCTGGGATATCTCTCCGGCGAGGCAGGCGCTGAGGGCGATAAGCCCCTCTTTGTGCTGTTTCAGCAACTCCTTGTCCACCCTGGGTCTGTAGTAGAACCCCTCGAGGTGGGCTTTAGTGGTGAGCTGTATAAGGTTCTGGTAGCCGGTTAAGTCCTTGGCGAGGAGGATGAGGTGGTAGTTGTTTTTATCCCCGGCGTTGCGACTGAGTCGACCGTTCGGCGCGATGTAAATCTCGCAGCCGATGATTGGTTTGATGCCGGCTTCCCTGGCGGCCTGGTAGAACTCGATTACCCCGTACATGACGCCGTGGTCGGTTATCGCCAGGCTGTCCATGCCCAGTTCTTTAGCCTTGTTCACCAGCTGATGAATGCGGCACATCCCGTCGAGCAGGCTGTATTCGGTGTGAACGTGAAGGTGCGTAAACATTTTATTTCCGGCGTTGATTTAAAATTATTATAGCACAGCATCGACACGGGAAAAACCGCGATTGAACTCAGGCTTAGATGGATTTATCCGATTTGCGGTAGAACAGCCGGCGGCAGTATAATTAAGTTAAGTATCGGTCTATTTTCACAAAGAGTCCCCATTCATTTCCCCAGAGCTGTTTCCGACTACCGGAATAGGCTCACGGGAAAAAGTACGGATTAGTCCAATAAAAATAAGTATGGGTGGAAAGTATAGTCGATGGCACCTGAAACTGTAACCGG
>JAUWZF010000257.1 GCA_030615475.1 Dehalococcoidales bacterium
AATCTCCAGGGGTGTCGCGCCGAGAGCCATCACCGCCGTATGCAGCGCCTGGTAGTCGTTCGGTTTGGGATTGGCGATGTAATCGTCAAAGGCATCGGGCAGGGGATGCCACAGACTGTGGATAACACCGACGGCACTGTAACAATCAGGCATACTGCCGACGAGTACCCTCAGAGCGAGCAGGTCGTGTATCTCGTCGAAGTGCCGGCCCACCCCGGCATATTTTTCCATTTTTTGATGGATGCTGTAGATGTGCTTCGGTCGGCCGGATATATCCGCCACCAGACTGAGCTTCTCGAATTCTTTCCTCAGAAGCTCAATAGCCCGGGCAATAAACTTTTCCCGCTGGGCGCGTCCGGTATCCACCAGCCGGGCAATACGCAGATATTGTTGCGGCTGCAAATACTGGAAGGAGAGGTCTTCCAGCTGCCACTTCAACTCCCATATTCCCAGTCGATGCGCCAGCGGCGCGTATATCTCCAGGGTCTCCTGGGCGTTAGCAAGCTGCCGGTCCTTCGGCAGGGCATCCAGCGTGCGCATATTGTGCAGTCGGTCGGCCAGCTTGATAAATACCACCCGCAGGTCCTCGGCCATGGCCACCAGCATCTTCCTCAGGTTTTCCGCCTGCGATTCGCTCGTTACCGCACCGGAGGTGACCAGCGATACCTTACCCAGCTTGGTGGTGCCGTCAACCAGTTTGGCTATCTCCGGCCCGAACCTTTTTTCAATATCGGCTACGGGCAGACCGGTGTCTTCCGGAATATCGTGCAACAGGGCTGCCGCCAGAGAGCTGGCATCGAGCTGAAGCTCGGACAGAATATAGGCGGTGTGCAACGGGTGTTCCAGAAAAGGCTCCCCGGAAAGGCGCACCTGCCCCTCGTGCTTCTCGGCGGCAAACTTATAGGCTTCCTCCACAACGGCAAGCTTCTCCGGTGGAAGATATTCCCTGGCCTTCTCCAGAAGTCTACTGAAATCCATTGCAGCCCACCACAAGCCAGAACTCGGGAGTCCCTTTTCCTTTACTAACATAGGTAGAAATATATTTTCAGTATAGCCCAAAAGCTCAGGCGTGTAAAATATTGAAAATCCCTCTGTGTCCCCCTTTTCCAAAGGGGGAGGCTCAGTGCCCGGCACCTATTATGAGCAATCTGGTTGGGGGTGGTGGCAAAAATTGCGGGATAAGCCAGAGAAGATACGGGGCGGCAGGGTGGGAAAAGATAACAGGCGAGAGGGGGAGGGGTGAGGTAAGCTACCAAACAAATGCAAACAGAACAAAAAAATAAACCTCCCTTTACAAATACAGCGCCAATCCTGTATTCTAGCCTTAAGAAAAGGTTGGGGAGCAACAGATTGTACCAGGCAGTACGCGGCACATCGGATATCCTCCCGGCGGAGCAGCCCTACTGGCGCTACGTAGAGCAGGTGGTCGCTGACATCAGCCGTCTCTACGGGTACCAGCGTATCGATACGCCGGTTTTCGAGGATACCAGCCTTTTCAGTCGCAGTACCGGCGATTTTACCGATATCGTCCAGAAAGAAATGTACACCTTTGACGACCGCGGAGGTAACAGCCTGACCCTGAAACCGGAGGGCACTCCGCCGGTGTGCCGGGCCTATATCCAGCACGGCCTCTATAACCTCCCCCGGCCGGTGAAGCTGTACTATATCTCCCCCATTTTCCGCTACGACCGACCCCAGGCAGGGCGATACCGGCAGCACTACCAGTTCGGCTGCGAGGCCATCGGGGACGCCGACCCCGCCCTCGATGCCGAGGTCATCGACATGGCCTGGCAATTTTATAAGTCCCTGGGACTGGCCCAGTTATCGTTACAGCTCAACAGCATCGGCTGTAAAACGTGCCGCCCCGGCTATCTATCCATACTCAAGGACTACTACAACAGTTACGCCGATAAATTATGTGCCGACTGCAAAACACGGTTGGAGAGAAATCCGCTGCGACTTCTCGACTGCAAACAGGCGTCATGCCAGAAGATAGCGGAATCCGCTCCGAGAAACGCCAGCTACCTCTGCCCGGAATGCGCTGAGCATTTCAATAAGCTGCAGGAATACCTGGGAATGCTGGGGATTCCCTTCGAGCTGACCCACCGCCTGGTGCGCGGCCTGGACTACTACACCCGCACCGTCTTTGAGATTCAGCCGGATGAGGAGGGCGCCCAGAATGCCCTCGGCGGCGGGGGCAGGTATGACGACCTTATCGAAGAGCTGGGCGGCAAGCCCACCCCCTCCATCGGCTTCGCTGCCGGCATCGAAAGGATAATTCTTAATCTCAAGAAACAGGGCGTTGCCGTTCCCACCCCGCCCGTCCTTCAGGTGCTCATCGCCTACCTGGGCGATGCCGCCAGGGAAGAGGCGATAAAGCTGGCCGCAGGCCTCCGTCAGGCGGGCATCAGCGCCGTAACCACCACCGGCGGTAAAAGCCTCAAGTCCCAGATGAGGCAGGCCAACGCACTCGATGTCCGCTACACGGTGATTATCGGCGAGGACGAGATTAAAGCCGGCACGGCGACCCTGCGTGATATGTCCAATGCCCGGCAGGAAACCGTACCCAT
>JAUWZF010000108.1 GCA_030615475.1 Dehalococcoidales bacterium
ACCTCGCAACCTGGGGCCACGCCATGTATGACTACGTAATTGACTGGGATGACCAGGGGAATCTTGTGGGACAGGCGGCTGAAAGCTGGACGATAAGTGAGGACGGAAAGACCTGGACATTCAAAGTCCGTGAGGGAGTGAAATGGCACAATGGCGACCCGGTTACGTCTGCCGATTTCGCCTACAGCATTAGACGGTTCATGGAGCCGGACTCGACGAATCCGTGGGCTCCCCGCGTTCGCGAAAACTATGCCGGCATGTCCACTCCTGATAAGTACACTTATATCCATAAGACCAAGACTCCCGAGCTTACTCTGGTAGCTTCCTGGTGCGCCCTGCCGATTTTACCCCACAAGTATATCGAGGAAGTTGGATGGGATGCTTTTGTCGAAAAACCGATCGGTTCTGGACCATATGAAGTCGTCGAACTGATTCCGGAAACCAGCATCGAATTCAAGGCGAACCCGGACTACTGGGAGGGGGCACCCGCTTTCGAGAAGCTGATAATATATCAGGTGCCGGAAGAAGCGACCGCGGTTGCCATGCTCAAGCGGGACGAGGTCGACCTCATTCAGGTGTCCATGGACAGGACAGTCGAGCTGAGGGACGACGGCTACCGCCTGCAGGAAATCGGACTGCCTACCATAGGCATCTACGCTTTCCAGGGCACCTGGATGACTGACGGACCGACAGGGGATATAAGGATACGTCAGGCGATGTCCTACTCCATTAACCGGCAGGAAGTATGCGATACTTACCTGCATGGACTGGGAAAGAACTCGGGTTGCCGCTGGTTTATGAGCGATGTTACCTTCGGATGGGACCCGTCCTGGCAGCCTGACCCCTACGACCCGGATCTGGCAAGGCAGTTAATGGCAGACGCCGGCTATCCGGATGCATTCGCCGACCCGACAATTCGTGCATACACCCGGGGTATGTGGGCAGAGGAGATGCTGATATTGGAGGGTTACTGGGAGGCGATAGGCTTCGATGTCGAAGTGCAGGTTGTCGAAGATGGCAAGTTCTTTGACCTGATGTTTTCCAGGGCGGACAGCCCGGATGATGAATGTGTCGGGCAAATCTGGCCGTGGATATTCCCGACCGTAACCCAGAATGTCTACCATTCGTCCAACATGTTCACTTCGCTGGGGGTACATACGACGGCCAACGACCCGGAAATGGACAGACTGTATAGTGCAGTACTCACTGAGACTGACCTAGACAGGGGGGAGCAGCTCTGGACGGAATTCATGGCAAAAGGAACCGATCTGTGGATCGTTACGGGTCTGTGGGAAGTGCCCACCTACTTTGTGAAGAGTAAACATCTCGGCGAATGGACCAAGAGAAGCCATCTCTTCTGGACCGATGCTCTTGACGGAGCTTCACACGCGGATTAAATTATTGCCCGTATATGGCTAAAGAAATTGTTCATGACCCGGAACGGGGGTTCCGGAGGAGGTGAAAATCACTCCGGAACCCTCTCCGTGGGTAATTCAGCTTCGTTTGGATTTAGTTGTTGCTTAATCTCATGTTGATTATCGCCGCATCCGGTTTGACATTTTAATGATATTTCAGTGATATTATAGTTAAAGTATTTATTCCTGGCGGCCGTTGAAGGGTGTGCAGTCCACAAGATACACCATGCAAGTCTTAATTCAGGTCATCCCGGGTACTGAGGGAAATAGTAAATGGTCCGTTTCCTAGTAATTCGGTTGCTTCAATCAGTGGTAGCCCTGGTAGGTATCGCCGTGCTGGTATTTGCCATGGTCCGGATTTCCGGAGACCCTGCCATGATGCTGGCAACGGCCACCTCCACGGCAGAAGACATCCAGCGGATCCGGGTAAACCTGGGTCTCGATAAGTCAATACCGGAACAGTTCTGGATTTTTGTACAGGATGTTGTCCAGGGTGACCTGGGTGAATCGCTGTTCAAGAAAAAACCGGTGACCGGGATGATTGGAGCCGCGCTGCCCAATTCAATCAGATTGATCCTTCCTTCCTGGGTAATAGCTATGCTGGGGGCGCTCCTCCTGGGGGTCCTGGGCGCCACCCGGCGCGATACCTTCCTGGACAACGGGGTGAAGTTTATAGCTATCCTGGGACAGGCTTTACCGGGTTTCTGGGTAGCCATCGTGGCTGTCTTTATCTTTTCCGTGACGTGGCAGCTTCTGCCCACCTCCGGTTTGGGCGGCATTGACCACTATGTTCTACCGGTGGCCACCCTGTCGTTTTTCCTGCTGCCGGGGATGATGCGCCTGGTCCGTTCCAGCATGCTGGATGTCCTCGACAGCGAATATATCAAGCTGGCCAGAATCAAGGGACTCCCCGAGAGGACTATTATCTGGAAGCATGCCCTGAGGAATGCCCTGATAGCCCCCCTGACGGTGGCCGGCATGTTGTTTGCCATGATAATTACCGGAGCTGTAGTTATCGAGACCGTTTTCAGCTGGCCGGGTATCGGCTTCATCCTGGTAGAGGGGGTGATGGCACGCGATTTCCCCCTGGTACAGGCCATTATCCTGCTGGTGGCAGTTGTGGTGCTGGGGATTAACCTGTTAGTGGACATCAGTTATGCCTATATCGACCCTCAGATAAGATATCAGAAGACATAAAAAGAGGCGCAGATGCAAGAGAAGGATTCGGATACCGAAATCACGGCTGAACCAGTTGTCGGCGGTCTTTCGCGGCGGGCGCGGATAATGAAGAATCTGACATTCATTATCCCGGCGACTATATTATCGCTTATGGTCCTTGTGGCGATTTTTGCCGACCTGGCATGGCTTGGCCTTCCCGATGTCCGTCTGGCGCCTTATGACCCTGTTAAGATATCGTTGCCGGATAGGCTCATGCCGCCATTCTGGGCTGAAGAGGGCAGTACGGACCATTTACTGGGAACGGATAAAATGGGTCGGGATACCCTGAGCCGCCTGATATTCGGCGCCCGGATTTCTCTCAGCGTCTCGCTGCTGGTTATATTAATTACCAGCAGTATCGGAACGATGCTGGGGATAATAGCAGGCTACCTGGGAGGGCGTACCGAAGCCTTCTTGATGAGGATAACCGATACAAGCATGGCCTTTCCCCCAATACTGGTAGCCATGCTCCTGGTCGTTAGCATGGACCCCTCTTTTTTCACTGTGGTGCTGGCCGTATCACTGCTCGGTTGGGCTCCCTATGCCCGCCTGATACGGGGAGAGACCCTGAGACTGCGCGAGGCGGACTTCGTGGCGCAGGCGCGTATTATCGGCACCCCCCCCCTTAGAATAATGCTCAGGCACATTTTCCCGAACATCATCAATCCGCTGATAATAATAATGACCCTGCAAATAGGTTTGTTGATTATTGTGGAGGCCACTTTGAGCTTCCTTGGGGTCGGTATCCCCCCGCCGGCACCATCCTGGGGGAATATGGTCAATGACGGAAGAAACCTCATAGATATAGCCTGGTGGATTTCCACGTTCCCCGGCATCGCCATCGGTCTGGTGGTGCTCTCCGGGAACTTCCTGGGAGACTGGCTCCGCGATAAGATGGACCCGAGATTGAGGCAATTATGAGTAAAATACTTCTTCAAGTAGAGGAAATGGAGTACCAACTCAGGCAGTTATTACCCACAGGTGCCAAGGATGATGAGTTCAAGCATTTAGCCGGTTTCCTAGCTAATGTGGCCAATGCCTGGAGAACAGCTAATCAGGAACAGAGAAACAAGTTAGCCAATGTGCTATTTGAGGAAATCAAGCTGGGTAGCGGTGGCAAGGTGGCGGCGGTGAAGTCAAGGACGGAGTTTGAACCATTCTTCAGGTTGTCTTACGAATGTCACGCCAGAGATATTGCTGGCGACCCCGGGGGGATTTGAACCCCCGATCTCCACCGTGACAGGGTGGCATGTTAGACCGCTACACTACGGGGCCTTATAAACCTGCGGACTGTGGCTTTATCGTTGTCTTATCTCGCCGCTTCATTAGAGTCTAACAAAGGCGGGATATTGTGTCAAGATAGGCTCCTCCCGGCGCTGGTCTGGCAGCTAACATAACCTTGTTGTCTCCAATTATGGTTTATGGTATAATAGCGTGAAATTCGCTTAGGAATCGGACGGTGCCAAGAAAAAAACAGGAACCAAAAGTAGAAGATACGAGATTACAGGATTACGAAATGGTATTTATCGTCAACCCTGAACTGGCCGATGAGGACTTAGAGAGTAAAATAAACGGCGTAAGTCAGTTTATTATCGGCAGGGCGGGCGTTATTTCCGAAGTCGAGACCTGGGGCAAAAGGAAACTGGCATATCCCTTGAAGCATTTCTTGGAGGGTAACTACGTTTTGGCAAAGTTCCAGCTAAGCCCGGCACGATGTAAAGAACTCGAAGCGAACCTGGAAATATCTGAGGAGATTCTGCGACATCTTTTAATAAAAGTAGGCCGTTAAGTTCGAGGTTATCAAGCTCATGAGTTGTATCGGGGAGGTGCAGAGGCAATGCCAAGTTTGAACAAAGTGACGATTATTGGAAATGTTGGGAATGAACCTGAGATGCGTTTTACTCCGAATGGAAAGCCGGTGACGTCTTTCTCCGTGGCCACTAACTGGGTCTATACTTCCCCGGAGGGTGAACGCCGGCAGGAGACGGAATGGTTCAATGTGGTGGCCTGGAACAGGTTGGCCGAACAGTGCAATCAGTTTCTGGGTAAAGGCAGGCTTGTCTACGCCGAGGGAAGGATACATACCAGGAACTGGGAAGGTCAGGACGGACAGCCTCATTCCAAGATTGAGGTGATTGCCAACAGGGTGATATTCCTGGACAGGCGCGGGGCAGCCGTTCTTGCGGAGGAGAAGGCGGATGATGCCGCTGTTCTTCCGGAGGAGAAGGCAGATGATGACGCTGTTCTTCCGGAGGAGAAGGCGGATGATACCGCTGTTCTTCCGGAAGAGAAGACGGATGATGCCGGCGTCGCCGAAATGGAACCGGAAGACCTTCCGTTTTAATTAAAGATGAGAATACATAATA
>JAUWZF010000056.1 GCA_030615475.1 Dehalococcoidales bacterium
GCTGGTCAAATTCTATCCTCCCGAAGATACCTATATCAATGATGAGAGGCTGTGGCCTTTCTACGAAAGATGCCAGCAGTTAGGAGTGACAGTTTCTATCCACACCGGTTTTAGCTGGTGCCCTCCAGGCAAAGCCAAATATTGCCTGCCGATTCAATTGGATGACGTCGCTAACGATTTCTATGACCTGAAGATTATCGCCTTCCATGCCGGCTGGCCATATTGCCATGACCTGAATATGGTAGCTTTAACTCATCCCCAGGTTTACATCAGCCTAAGCTTGATCATGTCCTGGTCGCAGAATGCGCCCAGGCGGTTAGCCGAAATCATCGGTGAGGCGATTCAATTTGCCGGTCCGGAAAGAATTATCTGGGGTACCGATTTCTATGGCGCCGGCGGACTGTTAAGATTAGCGGTAGACGGCCTTAGGAAGTTCGAGATGCCGGAAGACCTGCAGAAGGGCTACGGATACGCCCCGGTTACCGATGAGGTTAAAAAGATGATTTTCGCTGACAATCTCGCCAAATTACTCGATATCGATACGTCTAAACGGCGCGTAAAATAACAACCGAGGGGAAAGGAGAAAAAATGTCTACTGAATTCCCGTTATTGTTTTCGCCTATCAAACTTGGGCCGCTAGAGATAAAGAACAGAATCGGCGGCTCCTGTACCACCACCGGCGGTGCCGATATCAACGGGTATATCACTGAAGAGTGTTTATACTCTTATGCCGCCCGGTGCGAAGGCGGTGCCGGCTTTATTACCATCGAATGTACCTTCGCCACCGACTGGGGTGCCAAGACCACCAGCTTCGGCAACCCGCGCATCAGCGGCCGTGCCTATTACGAAGGCATGTCCAACCTGGCCGAATCCATGAAGCAGATGGATTCCAGGGCTTTCATCCAGATTACCCCCAGTTTCGGTCGGCAGGGCTCCGGCCGTCTCTCCGGAGAGACTCCCCCGGCACCTTCGGCCATACCTTCCGAGAGGCCGCAGGACTACGACCAGAGGATTATGCCCCGCGGCTACGAGACCAGGGCGCAGACGATAGGCGGCACCACCGTCCCCCGCGTGCTCACCATTGAAGAAATCGACTACATGGAGCGGACGTTTGCGGACGCTGTCGCCGGCGCCAGAATCTGCGGCTTTGATGCCGTCGAGTTTCACAGCCCGCACGGCTACATGATTCACCAGTTCCTGTCGCCGCGCTCCAACCAGCGCAACGACCTTTACGGCGGCTCGCTGGAGAACCGTTTCCGCTTCCTGAGGAACCTGCTGGTCAGCGCCCGGCGCCGCGTCGGCCCGGACTTCTGCCTCGGCATCCGCCTCAGCGGCGACGAGCATATGCCCGGCGCCATCCACGAGGAAGAACTTATCCAGATCGCCAAGTGGTGCGAGGAGCTCGGCGCCAGCTATATCCACCTTTCCGACGGTTCCTACGAAGCCAGAAAATGGTTCTTCCCCCAGGACCCGTTCTGCTTTATCGAGCACGCCAAGAATTTTAAGAAAGAGCTCAAGATACCTCTAATCGTCCCCGGCCAGCACGACCCGTACCTGGCCGAGGAAGTACTCCGCAACAAATGGGCCGACTGCATTACCATGGGACGTCAGCTCGTCGCCGACCAGCGAACCCCAGGCAAATGGGAAGAAGGCGAGGTTGACGAGGTAAACCGCTGTCTGCGCTGTAACGTATGCCTGGCCCGGTTCAACCGCGGTCTGGCCATCCGGTGCGCCGTGAACCCAAATATCGGCCGCGAAAAGTACGCGCCTTTGTACAGCACGACCAGCTCCGGCAATTTACTGCGGCCGCTACCCGAGCCGTTCATGCCCCCCTGCCAGAATAGCTGTCCGGCCGGACTGGATATCAACGCCTACGTGCTCATGGCTTCCCGCGGACAGCTGGGCGAGGCTTACCGCTACCTGAAGCAGTACACCCCCTTCCCGGGTGTTCTCGGGCGTGTTTGCCCGCACCCGTGTGAAGTGGAATGCAATCGTGGTGAGCTGGACGACCCCATCGCCATCAACGATATCAAGCGCTATATTGCCGACTCCGCAATGGCCGAAGGCCTGCCCGACTATCTCAAGAAGCAGTGCCTGCCGGAGAAAGTAGCCATCACCAGGAAAGAGAAGGTTGCCGTGGTCGGTTCCGGCCCCGCCGGCTTGACCGCCGCTTACTTCCTGATTAAGAAGGGCTACGCCGTCACCGTTTTTGAGGCGGCACCCGCCGCCGGCGGCATGATGACCTTCGGTGTCCCGGAGCAGCGCCTGCCGCGAAAGGTAGTCAGGTGGGAAATCGACACTATCAAGAAGATGGGCGTCGAGATTAAGACTAACAGCCCCGTCAAGAATCCCGAAGACCTCAAGAAGAAAGGCTACAGTGCCGTCTTCGTCGCCGTCGGCTCTCAGAACAGCGCCAAACTCAACGTGCCCGGTGAAGACGCTTCCGGTGTCCTCCAGGCACTCTCCTTCCTGAAAGACGTAAACAGCGGCAAGAAACCGGCCGTCGGCAAGAAACTGGTCGTCGTCGGTGGCGGCAGCGTCGCTATGGACGCGGCTACTTCCGCCCTGCGCCTCGGCGCCGGCAGTGTCCAGGTGGTCTGCCTTGAGTGCAGCCCCGAGGAAATGCCCGCCCAGGAAGAAGAAATCAACCAGGCAATCGAGGAAGGCATCAATGTTGATATGAGCTGGGGCCCCAGGCAGATTCTCACCAGCGGCGGCAGGGTCAAGGGCGTCGAGCTGAAGCGTTGCACGACCTGCTATAACAAGGCCGGCGCCTTCGCTCCTGTCTATGACGAGAAGAAAACCAAGACGATTGACGCCGATATGGTTATCACCGCTATCGGCCAGAGGGTAGACCTCTCCTTCATGTCCGACAGCAAGATTAAGACCACCAAGAGAGGGACTATCGATGCCGCCGACCGCAGTCTGGCTACCAGTGTCGCCGGTGTCTACGCCGGTGGTGATGTCGCCCGCGGTCAGGGGACCATGATTGAGGCCATTGCCGACGGCAAGAAAGCCGCCGTAGCTATCGATTGCTACCTGCGCGGCGTCGACCTCCCGCCCACTCCGCCGGAACCAATTCTCGCCGATATCGAGGAACCGGCCTTCCAGTTCCACTTGAGAGAATACAAGAAAGAGGAACGCTACCCGACGGAAGCCACTGCGGCCAGCAAGCGGAAGAGCAACTTCAAAGAGATTAACCTCGGCTTTGCCGATAAAGAGACCTGCGTTACCGAGGCCAGGCGCTGCCTGACCTGCCGGTGTTCGGCTGTCAGATACTAAACTACAGGAGATAGCTTTATGAGCTGGGAAGAGGAATACAAGAAAAAGCTGGTAACGCCGGAAGAGGCCGTCAGCGTCATCAAGTCCGGCGACCGGGTCTGCTTCGTGCAGGGGAACGAACCTCAGGCCCTGGGCCTGGCACTGGCGGCGCGACTGGGAGAAGTCGAGGATGTGCTGCTCTCGCTGCGCACGCCGGGACGGGACTTTGGCTGGTACGACCCCGTCTTCGAGATGTCCTTCAAGATTGAGGTCGGCTTCCCCCTGCCCATCGTAAGGCAGATAATCGCCGAAAGGCGGTGCGACCTGGCCATCGGTGGACTCGGCTTCATCTTCCACGAGGAAGAGAGGGGCCCGGCCGACGTGGTGATGATCGAACTGTCAACACCCGACGAACACGGCTATTGCAGCTTCGGCGCCTCCGTCTGGACCAAGAAGACGGAGTGCCGAAATGCCAAGATTGTCCTCGCCGAGGTCAATAAAAACCTGATACGAACCTACGGTGATAACTACATCCACGTTTCCGAGATTGACTATTTCGTGGAGCACACACCGTCGGGAAAGCAGCCGGGCAGCACCGACCTCCTGGGCAGGAAAAACGTGGAGGCCGGCGAGGCTGAGAAGGCCATTGCCGGATACGTATCCACGCTCGTCCGGGACGGCGATACGTTACAGGTCGGCGTGGGCTCCACCAGCGAGTGGTGCTGCACATTGGGAACCTTCGAGAACAAGACTGACCTGGGCTGGCACTCCGAGACGACGCCGCGAGGTATCATCCCGCTGATAAGGAACGGCATTATCACCGGCAAACACAAGACACTGAATCCCAACAAGGCCGTGGCTACCGCCTGCGGCGGCGGCACCAAGGAAGATATGGACTTCGTCAACATGAACCCGGCTTTCGAACTCCACAGCGCCGAATACTGCCTGGACGTGCGGGTAATCGCCCAGCACGACAACATGGTGGCTATCAACAGCGCCGTCAGCGTCGATTTCGCCGGGCAGATTGCCGCCGAGTCCATCGGCCCGCGTGTCATCAGCGGCGCCGGCGGCCAGACATCCTTCGCCATCGGCGCCTTCCTATCGAAGGGCGGCCGCAGCATCACGGTAATGACATCCACCGCCGGCAGCGGCGATAAGAGGCTCTCACGCATCACGCCCCTGCTGGCGGAAGGGACGATTGTTACCGTACCGCGTACCCTCAGCGACTACGTCATTACCGAGTACGGCATCGCTCACCTTAAAGGCAAGACACAGCGGCAGAGGGCTGAGGAGCTTATCGGCATTGCCCACCCGGACTTTCGCGCCGGGCTCAAGAAGGAAGCCGATAAGCTGTACTGGCCTTAAGCCATAAAACAAAATATTAAAAAAAAAGAGGGGGCGGTGCATAAAAAACGCCGCTCTCTTTCTATTTCCTGTTATCTTCCTGTCACACGGCAGGTATAGAAATCTTGAAAAGCATCATTTTTATTGCTACAATATAAAGTCGGGCCGAGGTGGCGGAATGGCAGACGCGCTACGTTCAGGGCGTAGTGTCCGTAAGGGCGTGGGAGTTCAACTCTCCCCCTCGGCACCAAAAAACGAGATGCGCTTGTAGCTCAGTTGGATTAGAGCGCAGCCCTGCGGAGGCTGAGGCCGTGGGTTCGAGCCCCGCCAAGCGCGCCATCCGGGCGGTTAGCTCAGTTGGTTAGAGCACCTGCTTTACACGCAGGGGGTCACAGGTTCGAGTCCTGTACCGCCCACTTCCACGAATAATCTGCCGGATTTATGGCTTTTTCTCTGTTTCCGCCACAGGTTTGAGGTATGGGCCATAGCCCCAGATGCGGGCTACACCCTCCGGCTTCATGATAAAGGGGAGGTATTTCTCTCCCTCTTTAGCCTGGTTTATCGGCGGCCAGCCGCCGTCGGGGTCACCCTCAATTTTTACGGTTCCATCTCCATAAGACGATACGATGGCCCCGCAGCCTACGGCACAGCAACAGCAAATGGTTGTCGTTTCGCGGGTCTTTTTCTTGAGAGGTATGTGTTTGATGGGTGAAGCCAGGGCTACACCATCACTAAAAGCGCCGAGCAGGATAACACCGCCTATCCCTGCTCCTGAGGCTTTGAGGAAATCTCTTCGGCTTAGCTCCATAATTCCTCCTTGTACAGTTTGTTTATCTAATCTATTCGGTTTTTAAACCTCCCCGAAGGTCGGACTTTCGAACACAAAAAAAGAGTCTCCTAATCCACGTGGAGACTCATCACGAAAGTGTAATTAAATCTCATAACCTCGGATGGTGTACCCTATAGAAATAATACTTGTCAATGTTCAATCAGTATAAATACCTACTTGGTCTAATTAGGTCGCGTCCTCAACATGGTATCGATTTATAGCTCAGTTCGCTCCTTGTACCGGAAAGAGGTCAATATGTTGACACATTGAATCCAGCAGTTTAAAATGCATTAAAGCATACAGGCAGAACCATCTGATGGAGAATAAATAAGTATTATACTGTTGTCCTGCCGATAGAAAGAAAATTATAGACGGTGTGATAAAGTTAAAATGAAACATGATATTTTTGTCGCGCATGTAGAAGAAGACTTTGATATCGCCTTGGAAATAGCCCTGGGCCTGGAACAGGCGGGGCACAGCACCTGGACCTACGAAGCCGACAGTATACCAGGTCCCTCTTACCTGGTGCAGACCGGACAGGCGGTTGAAGACGCTCAAGCCATCATCGTCATTATATCACCACCTTCCGTCAGCTCCCGGCAGGTAACCAAGGAAATAGTCCGGGCCCATGAAGCGGGTAAAGACTTTATACCAGTAAGAAGGGATATCTCCCATATTGAGTTTCAAAATCGCCAGCCGGAATGGCGAGAAGCCATCGGGGCAGCGGCCTCAATAGAGATAACCGCAGACGGTCTAGAAGATGTTATTCAGCGCATATTAGATGGTATTAAATTCCTTGGCATTAAACCACAACCGGAAATTAACCATGCTCACATTAAAAAGATACGTAAAGCGCTAGACGAACTAAAGAGGCAAATCACTCCAGAAGAAGTTGCCAAACCGGAGGAATCAGCAGAGCAACCGGAAGAACCGGTTGAGCAACCCGAGGAACCAGTAAAGCCACCGGAGGAACTGCCCAAGCCACCGGAGGAACTGCCCGAGCCACCGGAGGAACTGCCCGAGCCACCGGAGGAACCGCCCGAGCCACCCGAGGAACCGCCTAAGCCACCGAAGGAACCGGAGCCGGATATCTCCGGAAAACGAAAGAAAATTATTAGAAATATCGCAATAGCGGCCGCAGCCGTGGTCATTATTGTCATAGTCGTAGTTTTCCTCAGCGGGTTATTCGTAAAACATTCTTTAGATATTGTGATAAGCCCTGCCGACGGCGGCACCGTCTCACCGGCCGGCGGCGACTATGATGCCGATTCTCAAGTGACCCTTACGGCCACGCCTGCCGAGGGATACATCTTCGATAGATGGAGCGGCGATGTCACCGGCCAATCAACCTCCGTCACCCTTACCATGGACGGTGGAAAAAGTATCGTCGCCTAATTCCAAATGCACTATACCCTCGTGATAACGGTAATCCCTGCCGACGGCGGCACCGTGTCTCCGGCCGGCGGCGACTATGACGCCGATTCCC
>JAUWZF010000240.1 GCA_030615475.1 Dehalococcoidales bacterium
CCTGACGCCGCCCCACCCGGACAGGTAAATGCCGGGCTCGACCGTAAATACCATGCCGTCAGTCAGCGACTCCTGCGAGTCCGGGCCGAGGCGGGGCAGCTCGTGGGCGGCCAGCCCGACGCCATGCCCCAGCGAGTGGCCGAAAGCCTCGCCGTAGCCCGCCTTTTTGATAATCTCCCGGGCGGCGCTGTCGGCCTGTTGTCCCGTCATACCCGCATTTATTATAGACATTGCCGCCGTCTGCGCGTCAAGAACGGTGTGATAAACTTTCTTGAAAGTATCATCAGGAGCACCGGCACAGATAGTGCGGGTCAGGTCGCTGGCATAACCGCCGTATTTAGCCCCCATATCTATCACCACCGGCTCGCCTTCTTTAATGACGCGTTCGGAAGGTTTGGCATGAGGCAACGCCGCCTGAGGCCCAGAGGCTACGATAATTTCGAAAGGCAGCGCCTGGCTGCCGTTTTCCCGCAGGCTTTTTTCCAGCTCCCAGGCTACCTGCTTTTCCGTCATACCGGCTTTAATCGTACCCTCGATATATTCATAAGCAGCATCGGTTATGGCCGCCGCCTTCCTGATAAGCTCGATTTCCCCATCCTCTTTCACTGCCCTCAGGGACTCGACCAGCCCATTTACGGGGACGAGCCTGGTGGGGACCTTTTTCTCTTTCAGGGCATCACTCAGCTGGCGATGAAGGTTAAAGGTAACATCTGCGGCCTCGAACCCCAGCCTTTTGATGCCCGCATCACGCACCAGACCGGGAAACCAGTCGGCAATATTGTTGGTAATACGCAAAATCTCGGAATCAGGGGCTTCTTTAGCAGCCTGTTCCGTATAGCGAAAGTCTGTGGCGAGTATCGCTTCTTGTGCAGTAATCAGCAGATAGCCCGCCGTGCCGTCAAAGCCGGAAAGATAAAGCCGGTTTTCCGACTGCGTGATAAAGATGGCATCTATTTCCCTTTCAGCGAACTGGCTGCGCAGCTTCTGCAATCGCTTATTCATGTTTATCACTATCTCCCCGCGCCATGGGGTGGGCGGAGAGGTATATCTTACGCGCCCGACTCTGCGTGACATGGGTGTAAATCTGCGTGGACGAAAGGTCGGCATGCCCCAGCAGTTCCTGGACAACCTTAAGGTCGGCCCCGCCGTCGAGGAGATGCGTGGCGAAGGTATGGCGCAGTACGTGCGGGTGCACCTTTTTGTCGATGTTCCGGGCGTATTTCTCCAGAATTTTCTGCACCCTTCTCGCCGGTAGGCGCCCGCCGTAGCGATTCACGAACAGGGCGTTGTTCTTCTCCTCGCCGAGAAGCTCACGCCTGCCTTCATTCACATAAGCTGTCAGAGCCCGTGCCGCCGGCGTACCAATTAGCACCACTCGCTCCTTAGAGCCTTTACCCCAGACGCGGATTTCATTGGTCGCCAGGTTCACCTGCTCCACGTTCATATTCACCAGCTCGCTGACCCGCAGGCCGGAGGCATAGAGCAGTTCCAGCAGGGCACGATCGCGCTGTCCCTGCGGCTGAGAAAGGTCGGGCGACTCCACCAGGCGTTTGGCCTCGTCCACGGTGAGAAAGGAAGGCAGGCGTTTATCCAGCCGGGGCGAGACCGTCGTGGCGGCCGGACTGGCCGATATCATTTCTTCACGCATCAGGTATCGGTAGAATGAGCGTATCGCCGAAAGCTTGCGGGCGATGCTCGACTTGGCCTTACCCTGCTCCATCAGGTGCGCCAGGTAGGCGCGTAATGTCTGCTTATTGACGTCCTTCAGCGAATCAATCCCTTTATTCCTGACGAAATTGAAGAACTCCAGCAGGTCGTTGGTGTAGTTGCGCACGGTATATTTAGAGGCGTTTTTCTCCACCTCCAGATAAGCGATATAATTTGTAAAAATCTCCTGCATGGGGTCTAATCCTGCGGTATCTTCCCCTTATACTCGCACTTCATACACCAGGCCTGCCGGCTGTGCCGGGTGAGCAGTCCGCCGCACCAGGGGCAGGGCTGGGGGAGGGGCCGAAAGTTGGTGATAAAATCGCAGTCGGGGTAGCCGCTACACCCGTAGAACGTCCGCTTCTTCTTGCTGACCCGCTGTACGATTTCTTTGCCGCACTTCGGGCAGTTCGCGCCGACTTTTACCTGGTACGACTGCGTATGCTTGCACTCGGGGAAACCGCTGCAGGCGATAAACTTACCAAAGCGCCCCGTCTTGACTACCAGCGGCTTGCCGCACCTGGGACAGGGGTCACCCGTCTCTTCATCCGCCAGCTTCACCTTCTCCGCCGTCTGGAGCGCTTTTTGCAGGTCTTTATCAAAAGGAGTATAGAAGTCCTGGATAACACTCGGCCAGGCGCGCCCTCTATTGGCGATATCGTCGAGCTTGTTTTCCATATCGGCGGTGAACTTGATATTAATGATGTCGGGGAAATACTGGACGAGCAAATCATTGACGGCAATGCCCAGTTCTGTGGGCTGAAAGACCCCCTTGGCCTTGCTGACGTACTCACGGTCCTGAATCGTGGATATCGTCGGGGCATAGGTGCTGGGGCGGCCGATACCATTTTGCTCCAGAGTCTTCACTAGTGTCGCCTCGGTATAGCGGGGCGGGGGCTGAGTAAAACGCTGGTCCGGGAAAATCCCCAGAAGTTTGAGCTCGTCGCCCTTTTCCAGACGAGGGAGCAAACTTTTGCTGCCTTCCTCCTCGGCTTCGTCCCGGCTCTCGCTGTAAAGGGTCATGAAACCGGGGAAGGTATTGACCGAGGCGGCTGTCCTCAGCAGGTAGTCC
>JAUWZF010000145.1 GCA_030615475.1 Dehalococcoidales bacterium
TAGCTTCAAGCTGCTTGCCACGACATATCTCATGATGATAAAATGATGAACAGCAGTTATGTGACGGGCCGCTAGCTCAACTGGCAGAGCAGCTGACTCTTAATCAGCAGGTTACAGGTTCGATTCCTGTGCGGCTCACCAAAAAACGAAGCTAAAAAAGCCCTCTGCGCATTCATAACTCAGGGGGCTTTTCTCATTTAGCTAACGGATAGCTAACCGGTGACATTAGTAGTTTCATTTTCATTTCAATTCTAGTATATACTCTCCAATTTCACGCATATTCTTCAGGATAATAGCTAAATCAGTAAACTTGATTTCATAATATGATATCATAACACCGTCACCATTTTTTGTAATGGCAAGCATCATTGGTTTATTAGGTGCGAGCTCATCATTTAGGATTATATCATCGATGTGTTCAACTTGGTTCCTGAGCTCAGCTATGTTATCATTTTTTGATTCTACAAGTCTTCTTATTTCACGCGGTATAGATGGAGATACTTTTTCGGCCTTGATTCTCTCTAACAATTTATATATTCGGCGAATGGCGTTAATACAGTCCTCGATATGATTCGTAAAGCCAAAAAGGTCAATATATCTACCGGTTTTCTCCATTTCTTTAGCTGGTCGATTTGCCTCTGCAATTTGATCAAGAATGACTTGCCTAGCTTGTTCATATTCTAGTAAAGCTTTTTCTATAAGGCGAATAAAATTCCTGCGATAAAGACTAACTTTTTTAGTTATACCAGGTTCACCAATCAGCAACTGTACGACTAATCGATTTGAAAGTTTTTCCAAGTGTGACAAATCCGGCATTTTGCATTCTGGTGGAAAAGGCATTGTTTTCTCCTCCCTTATACCGCTTTTTCCGCCAGTTCGACGATATCGTACACCTTGAGGCTGCTGCCGCTTTCCTTAATGGCTTCGTTAAAGGTCTTCTCGCACCACGGACAGGCGGTGACAATCGCCGAAGCACCGGTGGCCTCGGCTTCTTTAATCCTCTCCACAGCCGTCCACATGGCAAAATCAGGATTGGACTCGTTCACACCGCCGCCGGCGCCGCAGCACCAGGTATACTCCTTAGTCCTGTCCATTTCCATAAGCTGGATACCGGGTATGGCCTTGAGAACATCACGCGGCGGTTCGTAAACGCCGTAGGTGCCCCGGCGCAGTTCCTTGGGCGGGTCAAACCTGCGTTGAATACCCGGAATCCTCTTGCCTTTCCAGTGTATCCAGGGTTCTCCCAGCCTGCCGAGGTAGCACGGGTCGTGGTAGGTAACATTTATCTTTAGCTTCCCGGTCAGCTTCAGCTTGCCTTCCTTGATGAGTCGGGCAAGGTACTCGGTGATATGCAGGACTTCCAAATTGCCCCTCAGGTTGTACTTATCGTAGAGTACCTTGAAGGCCTGATAGCCGTCGGCGCAGGACGTCACCAGCGTTTCCACGCCGGCTTTCTTAATCATTTCCATGTTCTTTTTAGCCTGGTTGAGGAAGTCCTGCTTGTAGCCCATCTGGTAAGCCCGACCGCCGCAGCACGTCTCGTTATTGCCGGCGATGCCGAAATCGACGTCGGCCTTTTTCAGCAGCTTGACAGTGGCCCTGGCCAGCTTCCACATATCCCTGTTATAGCTGGTCAGGCAGCCGACGTGATAGAGGACTTTCACCTTCTGCCTGGTGGCGTCTTTGACATCCAGCCCTTCAGCCCAGGCGCCGCGTTTGACTTTAGCTCCCGGCACCATGGTGCCCTGCTTCCGCAGGCTGCTAATGACTTTATCGAGGGCAGGGTGGGTATGGCCTTCCTCGACCGCCTTTATCCTGAACTCATATATCGGTTCGAGGACTTCCATGTCCATGGCGTACTTACAGGAGATATCGCAGCCGCCACACGTCTGGCAGTTGTAGATGATATGCTTCAGTTTGTCCGTGTACTTAATCCGGTTCTCCAGCATCGCCACGCCGATATTTACCCTGCCACCCCCCGAGTAAGCATTGAAATTATACCTGGATATGCTGGGGCATATATTTACGGGCTGGTCAGCTTTAACCTTTTCCAGAGGTATGAATTTGCAGATACTACACTTATTGCATAGTTCCATGTCTTCTCGTAAATCTTCTAGCGCCATCCCATTTCCTCCTTGGAATTACCCGTTAATAATAACATCTCCCGGCGACGTTAAAAGCAGAGCTTGCCGGGATTCATGATGTTATTGGGGTCGAATATCGATTTGACCCTTTTAAGGGCATCGACCGTAGCCGCGTCCCGATTCACAACCAGGTTGGCGGTTTCGCCGTAAGGCCGGGAGAAGAAAGCGCCCTGGCATTCCAATTTCTCCACGGCGTCTTCGGACAGCTTCTTGACCCTTTCGACATCTCGCGGATTGGAGGGGTCGTAGAATAGGTTAAACTCAACGTGGCAGTTGCTGCCCTGCACTATCGGCTGGAGGTAGATGCCCATATCGGAGGCCGGATAGCCGGCTTCGTCAGCCAGGTCATACATGACGGCAATCAGGCCGGGGAGTTTGTCATAGATGGTCACGAAGAATATGTCCTGGCAACCGCCCTTAGCACGAAGCTTCCAGTACGGCTCGGCGGAAGACTGGTTGGCCGCCTTGAGCAGTTCTATGGCGGATATCCTGCCGATGGCTCCGGCGGGCTCCACGCCTACCCTCTGAGCGACATCGTTTACGTCCTTTACCTGATATTCGACTCTCTCTTCAGCCAGGTATTCATAGCCGGCCACATTATAGAGGAGTACATAAGGGGGCAGGCTGTCCTTGATTTCCTGGTAATCCCCGGGCCACTTCCTGGCCATCATAGCTGCCAGATTGGCGCTATTCAGCACGAAACATTCGTTGACCAGCCTGAGCCTGATTATCCAGTGAATAAAATTAAAAAGCTTTTCGATATCGGCAGAACCGACCATGAAAGGCCTTTCCAGGCTGGGGAGCAGCTCGCACCGTAATGACGCCCAGGTAACAATGCCCATCGTCCCCTGCGCCCCGCCGATAATCCGGTACAGTGAAACCTGTCCCGGTCCGGCGGCCTCTTTCTGCGAGCCACCGGCCGCCCACTGCTCTTCGATGGTGCCCGGTCCGGCGGCGGCCCCGGTGCGGAACATATCACCGGTGCCGAAGATAATCTCGACACAGGCCAGGGGGTCGGCGATATCCCAGTGGTACTTGGGCAGGATTACCGGCTCCCGCTCCAGCATGCTGCCGACGACCGACTTGCTTTTACGCGGCATCAGGGGCATATTTAGCCTCAGTCCGTCCCTGGTCACGGCGGGTATCAGTTCGCCGAAGGTTACCCCCGGCTCGCACATGGCCACCCGGTTCTTACGGTCGACCCTGATAATCTTCTTCATGCCGCTTAAATCGACAACTACGGCACCGCCGATGCCGGGGACCGTATCACCGCGAAAATGAGGAGGCCCCGAGCTTACCGGCACAAGCGGCGTATTCGTCTCGTTGGCCAGTTTGACAAGCTTCTCCACATCCGCCGCGCTCCTCGGCTTGACGACATAGTCCGGTTTGATCGGATTGACGAAGCTCATGTCGCACGAGTACTCGTCCAATGCCGCCGGCCTGCTGCTTGCGTTGCCAGCACCTACTATTTTCACCAACCTGGCTTCCTCAACCATTGTTATCTCCTTCTGGATTTCGTGTCCTTTTAGCATGAAAAAGCCCGTCATTATACTTGAAAATCAGGGCTTTGAGCTTTCACAACCTGCTTAATATACATCAACTGACATTAATAGTCCAATGTGTCAGCACCGGTATCCGGAGACAGTTATATCGGCTGAATTTGAAACAGATTTAGCCCCAGTTGGTTTATAAGTGCCTGAAGGAAGGCCCGCTATATGGAATCAGTTTTCCGCATGGAATATTCCAGTATATATATCTTTTACCTGTCAAGTTTTTCGGCGGCTACCTGCCGAGAACCTTGTTAACCGCCGCCGCGATTTTTGCCCGGTCGGGGATGGCGTAATTTTCCATGGGCGGACTGTACGGTATCGGTATATCGATGCCGCAGACACGCTGAGGGGCCGCTTTCAACTTGCCGAAAACTTCATCATCCTCGGCGACCTGAGCGAGGATTTCGGCCGCGGCCCCGCAGGTACGGCAGGCTTCGTCAACCACCACGAATCTGCCCGTCTTGGCCAACGATTTTTTAATGGCCTGGCTGTCCAATGGCAC
>JAUWZF010000091.1 GCA_030615475.1 Dehalococcoidales bacterium
CCCAAATATGAGGAGTAGATTAAGAAATCTCTAATCCAGTTTAATCTTCTTCAAAGAGCTTATTGAGGCGGGAAAGCTAAGATCGGTCATAGATAGAAGCTATCCGTTGGAACAAATTGTCGAGGCTCACAGGTATGTTGAAAAAGGGCACAAAAAGGGAAATGTAGTCATAACTGTGGAACATAACGACAAAACCTGACAAAGCGCTGCAGTCGACGGCAGGGAGCTGTGGTTTTTATTAATGTTTCTGGGTTGCGACGGGTTTTGGTTGGTCGGACGCTTTTCGGCAGACCCCCAGCCGCAACTGAACTTAGGTCGTTGAATAATAAAGAGGAGGAGGGCCATGCCAGGTGCCATAGATTACGAAATCAGTAAACGACTTCATCCAGAGCCTCCAACAGAGGAAGAACTTGAAAATATGAAGGATATTGAACCCACTTCGGCGGGTATTTTACTCCATAAGCTGCATACCATAACGTCCGAGGGTAATGAGACTCTTGTCAAGCTCGGTGCCAGTACCGGATGCCGCTGGGGAGACACGGCCGCGGCCATTTATACCAGGTCGGGTGACAGCGCTGTCTGTGCCTCGGGTCTGTATTTTCACGCCGTGCTGGGTTCTACGGATGTAAAGTATATCATGAAGTATTGGGTGAATGAGCTCAGTGTCGGTGTCAAGCCGGGAGACGCATTCTTTTGTAATATGCCCTATATCCGTGGTACGCATCCTCCAGATATGGCCATATATGCACCGATATTCTACAAAGATAAGCTGGTATGCTGGATTGGAGCCGTAGTCCATACCGGGGAATGCGGTGCCTGTGAACCGGGTGGCATGCCCAGCGGTTCGAGGAGTATGTATGAGGAGGGACTGCAGGTCCCTGCCTTGAAAATCGCTGAGAACTACAGATTAAAAGAAGATGTTATCAATTATTTTAACCACATGGTGCGGGACCCCCGGGCCATGACTCTGGATATCAAGGCAAGAATGGCCTGTTTGAGAGTAATGGAGAAACGTTTGTTGCCCGTTATCGAAAAGGTATCACCCGAGCACATGATTGGGATTCTCAGGTATGCCATTAAGATTACCGGTGAAGCCGCCCGGAAGCGCATCAGCCAATGGACTGACGGCAAGTACAGCTTTGTCCAGTTCATCGACGCCGTGGGTATACTGCACCGATTGATGAAAGTTGCCGTCACGCTGGAGAAGAAAGGCGACCATCTGTACTTTGATTATGATGGTACCTCACCGGAGGTTATGGACCGCGTGGCCAATTCCCCGGGGACGGGAGTTATCGGCGTAAATACCGTGTATTTGCTGGGTCACCTTTTCTACGATTTGCCTCATAACTCGGGTATTCTGGAGCCTATGTCGTTCAAGATGCCGGACGGCAGTATCGTCAATGCCAGCCGTGAGTCTCCGAAAGCCGGTTGCGCTTATGTCCACGAGGCAGGTTCCCTGGCCGTACAATACGTGCTTCAGAACCTGGTCTATGCCGCCGGCCCGGACCGAACTGAATGTGCCGGCAACCGTGGTTTCGATACCCTGTCCTACGGAGGCGTGAACCAGTATGGAGAGTCGTTCGCCGATGCCGGCGCGGAGATGAACGGAATCGGATTTGGTGCCAGAAGCTATAAAGACGGGGTGGATGTCGCCGGAGCCTACTTTGCGCCGATGACTTCCGAGCCGGGAGAGGTTGAAAGCCTGGAATCACACCTGCCGTTTCTGTATTTATACCGCGGTTTCCATCAGGACAGTTGCGGGCACGGCAAGTACCGGGGCGGCGTCGGCATGGACTATGCCGTCAAAATCCACGCCGTACCCAGTGCGGCACTGGGTACCTGGGGCTTTGGCTCCAAAATAACACTGACGCAGGGGCTCTTCGGAGGCTATGGCGTTCCGGCGCTGCCTTTCCTGGCAATATCCGGCTCTAATTTGAATAAGATGTTGCATGATACAGACCCGAATATCCCTAGTTCGGCCAGGATGCTTTACCAGAAACAGGCCATTAAGGGTCATTACAATTTGAGAGGATATCCCTGTGTGGCCGAGCCTACCAAAGAAGGGGATCTGGTGGCCGGTGGCACCGGTGGGGGCGGCGGATATGGAGACCCGATTGAACGTGACCCCCCACTGGTAATGAATGATTTGGAAAAAGAGACTATTTCTCACTGGGCAGCCAGGAATGTCTATAAGGTTGTCTACGATGAAAAAATACTGGCGGTTGATGAGGAAAAAACAAAGTCGCTCCGCGAGCAGGAAAGAAAGGATAGAAGGACAAGGGGTAAGAAATTTGCCGAATTCGAGAAAGAGTGGCTAAAGAAGAAGCCAAGTGACGAAACTCTGGAGTTTTATGGCACGTGGCCGGCACCAAAATACGAATCGTTCTCATATTTTGGCGACTGGTCGGGGTATCAGGAGAATGAATAAAGTTGTAGCAAGTGCCAGGGAAGCGCTGGCCGATATTTTTGACGGTGCCGTTATCCTGTGCGGCGGCTTTGGCTGCGTGGGCGGCATGCCGTCAACGTTGCTCAGGGCATTGTCGGAACTGCAGGTGAAGAACCTGACCCTGGTTGGCAATGCCCCGGCGCTCGGATTAGAAGCCCAGAAGACAGCCGCCAGGACCATGCAGGTACCGGAGTCCTATGCCGACGGCTCGTTACTATTGAAAAACGGACAGGTTCGCAAGCTGATTGCTTCCGTTCCGGCGATGGCCATATATCGCCTTCAGGAGCCTTTCCCCATCGTCAAGGCTTTACAGGAGGGACAAGATATCGAAATAGAGCTCGTGCCACAGGGGACCCTTGCCGAAAGAATCAGGGCTGCCCGGGCCGGCATCCCTGCCTTCTACACAGGCACCGGCACGGGGACACTCCTGGAGAAGGACAAAGAAGTCAGGCAAATTGACGGTCGGCCTTACCTGCTGGAATACGCCCTCAAAGCTGACTTTGCCCTTATCTGGGCATACCAGGCTGACCGTTACGGCAATCTCATCTACAAAGGCACATCCCGCACTTTCAATGCCACCATGGCCGGGGCGGCGGCCGTCACCGTTGCTGAGGTGGGCGGGGTGGTAGAACCCGGAGAGCTGGACCCTGAAATAATAGTGACACCGGGGATGTACGTAGACCGCGTGGTCGTAAGACAGGGGGAGACAGGATGAGTATGCCCGAAGGCAGGATGGATGAGCAAACGATAGCCATGCGCGTGGCCAGGGAATTTCAGGACGGGATGATAGTAAATCTGGGCGGCGGCATACCGAGTCTGGCATGCAATTTCGTGGCTGAGGGCAGAGAGGTCTTTTTCCACACGGAGAACGGAGCGCTTGGCTACGGCGGTACAGCTTCTTTAGAAGAAGCAGATTGGGACCTGTTTAATGCCAGCTTCCAGCCGGTAACCCCGTTGCCGGGAATGAGCTTCTTCAGCCATGACGAAGCGTTCGCCATGATACGGGGTGGTCATATTGATATCAGCGTTCTCGGGGCATTTGAAGTTTCCGAGAAAGGCGACCTGGCTAACTGGGCAATAGGGAATATGAAGGACTATAACGGAGATGTTGTTGCCTGGATTAAAACGGGCAGGTTTCCTCCAGCTATCGGAGGGGCGATGGACCTCGCCGCGGGGGCAAAAAGAATCATTGTCGCCATGACCCACACGACGAGGGATGGCAGCCCCAAGGTCGTGAAAAAGTGTAAGTACGAAATAACCGCGCGCAAGTGCGTATCGCTGATTGTCACCGATATGGCCGTAATTGAGGTAACGTCGGAGGGGCTCGTCCTTAAGGAGGTAGCCCCGGGTCTAACGCCCGATGACATTCAGGCAGTAACCGAACCCAAATTGATTGTTGCTGATGACCTCAAGGAAGTGGAACTATAACTTAAGGATTATCTTTAGAGAAAAAAGCGAGGAGAATTGCATGAAAACCGGAGTCCCGTTCAGAGAGGGGCTTTTCCAGGGGAGCGGCGAAAAAGGCTCGTTGCTGGGAGCCAGGTGCCGGCAGTGCGGGCAGATAATTTTCCCCAGGAGAGAAGCCTGTCTGAACTGCCTGGGAAATGACCTGGAGCTAATACAACTGAGCCGGAAGGGTAAACTCTACAGCTATACTATCGTACATATGCCGAGCGAGCACTTCGAACCTCCCTATGCGGTCGGCTGGATAGAGCTGCCGGAGGGAGTAAAGATATTCAGCCAGATTAGAGGCTGGCAGGAACATCCCCTGGAAATAGGGATGGACATGGCTTTACACTTTGAAAAACTCTGGGAAGAAGAAGAAAAGGAAGTGATTGGATACGTTTTCAGACCTTCCGTAAATGATGGAGGAGCTTGAGAAGATGAGAGAAGTAGCTATCATCGGGGTAGGCAGCACCGTTATGGGTAAATTCCCGGAGAGGTTGCCATATGAACTGGGCGCGGAAGCGGTCCGGGCGGCAATACAAGATGCCGGCATATCCCCCGGGGATTTACAGTTTGCCTACTGCGCCAACCTTTACGGAGGCATGGTTATCGGGCAGGCGGTTATGGGAGAGATAGGAGTTACCAGTATCGAGCTGACCAATATCGAGAACGCCTGTACCGGCGGGGCAACCGCTATCAGGAAGGCATGGTGGGATATTGCTTCCGGCCTCTACGATATCGGCATAGCAGTCGGCGTTGAATCTATAACCACAAGCCCTATGGCCGGCAAACTGATAACACCGGCCAAAGGTGACATTACCGGAGAACTCGGCATGAACATGGTAGCCAGATTCGCTCTATCGCAGAGAAGATACATGGACACGTTTAAGGTTTCCCTGGAACAGATCGCTCGGGTCTCGGTGAAAAACCACCGGAACGGATGTATGAATCCGTACTCGCAGTACCGGAAAGAACTTACTATTGAAGAAATCGTCAATTCCCGACCTATTTGCGAGCCTATTACCCTGCTGCAATGCTGCCCGGCGACGGATGGAGCCGCCGCGGCGATACTGGTGTCCGGCGAGCTGGCAAAAAAATATACCAGCCAGTCGGTCTTCATTGCCGCCTCGGTATTAAAAAGTGGAGATTATGCGTTCCGCTGGGAGGATATGACCTTCTCCGATATGACCTATAAATGCGCCGGTAGCGCCTATGAAATGGCCGGCCTCGGCCCTGAAGACGTTGATGTCTGTGAACTCCATGATGCTTTCGCCGTGAACGAGCTACAGCATTACGTAGAGCTGGGTTTCTGTAAGAGGGGTGAAGAGGTACGCCTGCTTGAGGAAGGTGTTACCGAACTGGGAGGGAAGCTTCCGGTGAATACCAGCGGTGGCCTGCTATCGAAAGGACATCCCGTCAGTGCCTCGGGCGTGGCTCAAATAGCCGAGCTTGTCTGGCAGCTGAGAGGCCAGGCCGGTGAACGCCAGGTTGCCGGTGCTAAGGTCGCCCTGGCCCATGTTATCGGCGGCGAGGTTACCGGCCTGGAGTCCGGGGC
>JAUWZF010000241.1 GCA_030615475.1 Dehalococcoidales bacterium
ATTTCCATGGGAGAAATAGCCAAGAGCGTCTTCATCTATCTCGGTATCCCCTTCTTCGGCGGCATGATTACGCGTTTTGTGCTGATAAAGACCAGGGGGCGCGAGTGGTACGAGAGCAAGTTCATCCCGAAGATAAGCCCCGTCACGCTGGCCGCACTATTGTTCACCATCGTGATTATGTTCTCCCTCAAAGGTGAACTCATCGTGCAGATTCCCCTCGACGCGGTACGTATCGCCGTGCCCCTGCTTATCTACTTCGTTATCATGTTCCTCGTTTCGTTCTACATGGGCAAGAAAATCGGGGCCGATTACTCAAAAACAACCAGCATCGCTTTCACCGCCGCCAGCAATAACTTCGAGCTGGCCATTGCCGTAGCCATAGCCGTCTTCGGAATCGGTTCCGGGCAGGCCTTCGCCGCCGTCATCGGCCCACTCGTCGAGGTGCCGGTGCTCATCAGCCTGGTAAACGTGGCGTTCTACTTCCAGCGTAAATATTTCATTAAAGAGTGACGGTCACCTTAATTGCACCCATGGCCTGAGATAACGTTACCTCCAGAGAAAAATATGGTAAAATCATCATGGGCAGAGCATCATTCGCAGTCCCGGTTTAATCCGCGCCCGACCGGCGATAAACGGAGGTATAAGTTGTGGTACGTTTAAGACCGCCTGAATTTCATCCCGTCCTGCTCGTCATAGACATGCAGAACGGCTTCTGCTCGAGCGGAGGTTCCTACGAGAAGTATGGCGGTACCATCGGGGCCGACATCAAAGCGTATAGAGAAATCATACCGAACCTCGCACGGTTAGTAGCCGCGTGCCGGGAAGTGGGAATACGCGTATTTTATACACAGCAGGTTAGAGAGGAATCCGGGATAGACCTTTTTACGAGACTTCACCATATCGTACCCGAGCGGAGGGCGGAATACCTGAGGATACCGGCGTGTATCAGGGGAACGTGGGATGCCGAGATAATCGACGAACTGAAGCCCCGGAAAGGTGACCACATAGTGGTGAAAAGGAGAGATTCCGCTTTCCAGGACACCGAGCTTGACCTCTGGCTGAGGAGCATCTACGCCGATACCATCATACTTACCGGTGTCGATACCGTCATCTGTGTGGAAACTACACTAACAGATGCCTTCAATATAGGATACGATGTCATACTGGTGGAAGATGCCACCGCATCCTCCTGGCCGAAGATAGGTCAAGCTTCGATAAGGAAAGTGGCGGGTTCTTACGGCTGGGTTGTCAAGACAGACCGCCTTATAGAATTATTACGCTCCTGCAAGACGCGAGCAGGAACGTTCCGGTTCACCATGGATTAACCATAACTGACCTGACCCTTCACGGAAGGTTTTTATTAAGGAGTTGGCTGCCATGAAACGTATATTATGCTTAGTTGTCTGTTCATTGCTGATTATTATTGCCATCGGAGCGTCCGGCTGCGACAGCTTGTCGCCGCCCACCCGCACAACCTCGGGTAGTCTTATTTCCAGCCAGAGCACCGGCATCTGGGTAAGCGGAGAGGGCAAGGTTACGGTTGTGCCCGACATAGCCATACTGACACTGGGCGTGGAAGCCCAGGCCGATACGGTAGACCAGGCACAGAATGAGGCGTCTACAGCCATGAATGCCGTCGTCAGCGAACTCGACTCCCGCGGCGTCGCCGATAAGGACATCCAGACTCGGTATTTCAGTATTTATCCGGTGAGAAGATGGGTGCAGGAAAGAGGAGAGGAAGAGCTCGTCGGCTACCGGGTGACCAATATGGTGACGGTCAAGGTCAGGAAAGTTGACGATACCGGCACTATCATCGATGCCGTCACCAGAGTCGGGGGCGACTACATCAGAATCGACAACCTAAGCTTCACGGTGGACGACCCGACTCCCTACCAGAAAGAGGCCAGAGAAAAGGCCCTGGCTGATGCCCACGAAAAAGCCAGGCAGATAGCCGATACCGCCGGTGTCAGGCTGGGCGAGCCCACCTACATCAACGAGAGCAGCAGCTATTCTCAACCACGAATTTCCTACGGCATGGCAGTTCCAGCGCCGTCGGCAGAAGCCGCAGTATCGATAAGTGCGGGAGAAACGGAGATAACCATCCTCGTGCAGGTGGCCTACAGTATCAATTAATCAAATGCAATTGACAGCCCGTCTGACGGCGATACGTGAAACGAAGGAGGGAATGAATCATGGCGATTATCAATTTTGGTGGAACCAAAGAAGAAGTTATCACGCGGGAAGAGTTTCCCATGGCGAAGGCCCGCGAAGTCCTCAAGGATGAAACAATCGCCATCATAGGATACGGCGTCCAGGGACCCGCGCAGTCGTTAAATATGAAAGATAACGGCTTCAACGTCATCATCGGGCAGTCGAAGCAGTTCATGGAGGACTGGAATCGAGCCGAGAAGGACGGCTGGAAGCCCGGTAAAGACCTGTTCGAGATAGAGGATGCTGTGAAACGCGGCACGATTATCGAGATGCTGGTTGCGGACGCAGCCCACAAAACGGTGTGGCCCGTCGTCAAGAAGAATCTGAATCCGGGAGATGCCATTTTCTTCTCGCACGGGTTCTCGATTGTCTATAAAGACCAGACCGAGGTCATCCCCCCGGACAACATCGATGTCATCATGGTGGCTCCCAAGGGCTCGGGGACCTCGCTGCGCCGCAACTTCCTCTCGGGAGCGGGTATCAACTCCAGCTTCGCAGTCTATCAGGACACCACCGGCAGGGCCCGAGAACGCTGCCTCGCCCTGGGGATTGCCCTGGGCTCCGG
>JAUWZF010000226.1 GCA_030615475.1 Dehalococcoidales bacterium
CCCAGTTTCAACTTGGCTAAGAGCAGATTATTATCCAGTTCGATCGCCTTTTCCAATAGACCACGAGCGATCACTATGTCTTGTTGGTTCTGGCGTTTTTCCCATAGATATTTTCCCTTCAGGTAGAATTCATAGGCATCCAGGTTTTCGGTAGGTTTGCGCTCTATACGACTCTTTTCTTCCGGGGTCAGGGTGGCCTTCAGGGCGGCGGCGATCTTCTTAGCCACGTCGCTCTGGATGGCAAAGATATCGGTTAGGTCGCGGTCGTAGGTTTCGGCCCAGAGGTGCTCTTCGGTCTCCGCGTCCACCAGCTGGCTGGAGATGCGCACCCGGTTGCCGGCCCGCCGGACGCTCCCCTCAAGAATAGTCGCTACCCCCAGCTCCCGGCCGATGTCCCGTATCCGCTTCTCGGTATTCTTGTACTGCATGACGGACGTCCGGGCGATGACTTTCAGGTCGCCGATCTTGGAAAGGTGGGTCAGAATATCGTCGGTGATGCCATCGCTGAACCAGTCACCCTCTTCCTCACTGAAGTTGACAAACGGCAGCACGGCGATGGACTTGTCGCGGGTGCTGGTGGCCGGCCGGCCCCACCACGACCACGCCGCCGCGAGGACGGCCAGAGCTGCGATAACGGCCAGGGTCCAACTAGTAAGGATGGGCCTGAGTGAAGTTGCCGATACCTGAGCCTTCCCCTTTGTACGAACGATGCCTTTCTCTGTAATGTCAAACGCCCAGGCCAGGGCTACGGCGATGGGGAAGCCGAGGGCCAGGAGGACCACTACAAGGGTACTGGCCCAGTCGGGGAGGCGCAGCGGCTCGAAGGTGGCGTCGACGATCTGGAAGATGATGAAGGCCACGCAGGCGTACACCGCGGCCACCCGGAAGACCCGGCGGTGCCTGAGCTCGGAGAGGAAGGCGGTAAGCCTGGAAGGAGTGTCGAGCATCACGACTCCCCGTACTTCTCCACCAGCGCCTTAAACCGCGGGTGCTCCCGCAGGGGGTCCCATTGGGGATCGAGATTTAGGAGCGGCACGGTTAGCTCACTAGGAATGGATAACAGGACTTTGAGCTGATCAATTGCCGCGTCCTGCTCGCCCAGCATGGAGTAGATTCTTGCCAGCTGCAATATCCTACCAGTCCCAGCACGGGCATCCCTGGATAGCGGCAGGATCTCAACGGCCAGTTTTCCTTCCCTTATAGCTTCCTCCCGGCGGCCCAGACCGGCATAGGCGAGGCCGAGGTTCCCGTGGGCTGCGTCATCATCCGGGTTCTTCCTGACCCGCTCTTCGTAGGTTACTCTCGTCGAGTCGTAATAGGCCCGGCTAGAGCCGGGCTGGCCCAGATACCGGTAGATGTCTGCCTTCCTTAAAAACTGGTCCGCCGTAGCGGCTTCTACGATGTCCAGCGCTTTCTGATAGTTCCGGCTGAGTATTTCAATATATGAACGCTGATCGGCCAACAGGCCAGGATCGACTTTTTCCAGCGCCTCCTGCATAACGCCCCGCGCTTTTTCAATATCACCGTTTGATAGAAGATAAACGGCGGCCTTCCATCTATAGCCCAAATAATATTCGGGTACGATGAAAATGGTACGGTCTGCAAAGCGCTCGGCTTCGGCCCAGTTGCGCATCAAAAGGTAAGTCCCTGCCAAATTCCAGGGCACTTCATAGCTGCGCGGGTCCAACTCGGCTGCTTTGCGCAAACTGGCGGCAGCTGCTTCCCATTGTCCCTGGCGACGCTGGATAAGGCCAATGGCAAGGATAATATCACTGTTGTTGGGCTGCTTCCGGAGGGCAAGGTAAAAATGCTCCAAGGCACGTGCATAGTCTTTAAAACCACGGTAGTAGTAGTATCCGTATGCTAAATGAACTTCGGGATGATCGGGATCAAGGGCCAGCGCCCGGTCCAAGGCGCTTTTGGCCTTTGCCAGGCGTTCGTCGGTATGATCATAGCCAAGCCCATACATCAATAGGTGTCCCGTCGTTAGCCTCGCATAGGCTACGGCAAATGTTGGATCCAGTTCCACCGCTTTTTCAAACATGTCGAGGGCATTCTTAAAATTCTTTTCACTATGTACATCAAGGAAGGCGTTTCCTCGCAGGTAGTATTCGTAGGCTTCCAGGTTGTCGGTGAGTTTTTCTTCAACATAGCGCTTCTCTTCCGGCGTCAGAGTAGCTTTCAGGGCGACGGCGATCTGCTGGGCCACGTCGCTCTGGATGGCGAAGATGTCGGTGAGTTCCCGGTCGTAGTCATCCGCCCAGAGATGTTTTCCGGTCCGGGTTTCAACGAGCTGGGCCACAATCCTTACCTTATTCCCGTACCGGCGCACGCTGCCTTCCAGAAGCGTCGCCACTCCCAGTTCCTGTCCGATTTCTCGCGGGCGTTTGTCGGTCCCTTTATACTGCATGCTGGAGGTGCGGGCGATGACGTTCAAATCCCCTATCTTGCAAAGGTGGGTCAGGATGTCATCGGTAATGCCATCGCTGAAAATTTCGTCTTCTTCTGTTCGGCTGATATTTAGGAACGGCAGTACGGCGATGGACTTTACCCCCAATGCCGCTTCCTGGCTGGGCCGGCCCCACCACGACCAGGCCGCCGCGATGACGGCCAGCACGGCGATAGCGGCCAGGGTCCTGTTGCCAATGAAGACGTGGTGTGGGGCTTTGGTCGCGATAGGCTCCCGTTTGGGCTTGGCCCGCACCAGGCCTTCTGCGGTCAGGTCGAAGGCCCAGGCCATACCGACGGCAATGGGGAAGCCTAAAATCAGTAGGACCACTACCATGCTCTGGCCCCAATCGGGGATGTGGAGGGCAGGGAAGACGTTGCTTACAATCTCAGAAGCAATGAATGCCACCCCCGCGTACACCGCGGCCACGCGGAAGACCCGGCGGTGCCGGAGCTCGGCAATAAAGGCTGCGAATCTGGAATGAG
>JAUWZF010000097.1 GCA_030615475.1 Dehalococcoidales bacterium
GACTGGGGCGGCGAGAGTTTTTAAAAGGTATTACCTTCTTAGGGGGGCTGGCCTTAATATCCTGCTTCATACCGTCCTGCCTGCGTAAAGAGGAGACTGTTATGACCAAGATAAGCCTGGTGCGCACCATGAATAGAACCGGAGGCGTTCGCCAGGCCGTGGAATTACTCGGGACTAACCCCGTTAAGGGCAAGGCGGTAGTGCTTAAGCCGAACTTCAATACGGCCGACCCCGCCCCCGGCTCCACCCATAACGATACCCTGCGCTCCCTGGTTCTAATCCTCCAGGAAATGGGAGTTACGGGAATCACGCTGGCCGAACGGAGCGGCCCCGGCGATACCACCCATCACATCATGGAAACAAAGGGTGTCTTGCATATGGCCAAAGAGCTTGGCTTCGATATTGTAAACCTTCAGGAGATGGACAAAGACGGGTGGGTTCTCATACGTCCCGAGGGCAGCCACTGGAAAGACGGCTTCCTGTTTCCCAGGATTTACCAGGAGGCGGAGTCCATCGTGCAGACGTGCTGCCTCAAGACGCACCAGTTCGGCGGGCACTTTACGCTGTCGTTAAAGTGTTCCGTGGGCATGGTGCCGCCGGGCCTGGGACCGGGAGGCGACTACCCCTACATGAACGAACTGCACACCTCGCCGTACCAGCGGCAGATGATTGCCGAGATTAACACGGCCTATTCGCCGGACCTCGTCGTCATGGACGGAGTCGAAGCCTTCGTCGATGGCGGGCCTCATATCGGCAAGCGGGTAAACGCCAACGTCATGCTGGCCGGCACAGACCGTGTCGCTATCGATGCCGTGGGCGTCGCCATCCTGCGATTGCTGGGCACCACCCCCGAGGTAAGCCGGGGAAAAATCTTCGAGCAGGACCAGATTGCCCGGGCGGCGGAACTGGGGCTGGGGATTACCTCGGCCGACCAGATTGAAATCGTCACCGGCGACGCCGCAAGCGAGGAATTTGCTAATGATGTAAGGGAAGTCCTCGCCAAGGGTTAAGCGTCTCTTATGAAGACTGGACAGTAATGATTGAGGCTGGAGAAACAAGCCCGTGGGATTTCTTGACTTAATAAAACACAGGAAGAGTGTCCGGGAATTTCTGGACATACCAGTAGAAAGAGAAAAGATTTTAACGTGTCTTGAAGCAGCACGTCTTTCCCCTTCAGCCTGCAATTCACAGCCCTGGAAATTCATAATCGTCGATGACAAGCAGTTAAAGGACAATCTGTGCCAGGTTGCTTTTAAGGGTATCTACTTTATCAATGCTTTCTGCAAAATGGCACCGGTGATTGTTGTCGTTATCTCCGAGAAGTCTAAATTTATCGCCAGAATCGGTGGCATGTTCCGAGGGACCAAATATTACCTCATAGATATCGGGATAGCCTGCGAACATTTCGTATTACAGGCCGAAGATATGGGCCTCGGGACCTGCTGGATAGGCTGGTTCGATGAGCCGGCGGTAAAATCAGTACTTAACATTCCCCGCAACAAGAAAATAGATATCCTGATAGCGCTAGGCTATTACGATAAGAAAAAACTTAAACCTGAACACGATAGGGAGCCACTGGAGAATATTTCGTCCTTCAATTCTTATTAATTCCAGAATCCTCTTATAAAGCGCACCACCCTAATCTCCGTAACTACTTTCCGTAAACCCCTTTGCTTCTCAGGACTCTTTAGGCTACAATGAGACGCAAAGAGGAAAACGTTCTATGCTGGCCAAAGTAAGAAGCGGCGCTATCGTGGGGCTGGACGGGGCTATCGTGGAAGTCGAGGTGGATATTTCGTCCGGCCTGCCCGCGTTCATGATCGTCGGCCTGCCGGACGCCGCCGTCCAGGAAGCCAAGGAACGCGTCCGCGCCGCCATACGCAACTCCGGCGGCACTTTCCCCATGAAACGCATCGTCGTCAACCTGGCGCCGGCCGACCTTAAAAAGGCGGGGCCCGCCTACGACCTGCCGATAGCTGTCGGCATACTGCTGAGTTCCGAGCAGGTCAGCGCCGATATTGCCGATACCATGTTACTCGGTGAGCTTTCCCTAGACGGCGGTCTGCGCCATACCAACGGCATATTGCCGCTGGTGGCCCTCGCCCACGAGGAAAAAATACCCACCGTTATCGTGCCCGAGGCCGACGCCGGCGAAGCGTCCCTGATAGAGGGCGTGAAAGTCATCCCCATGTCTTCACTATCCCAGATGGTCGGTTATTTACAGGGAGAGATATCTATTCCGGAATATAAGCCGGAGACGATTCCCGACCGTGCCTCGCCGCTGATGAATATCACCGACCTGGCCCATATCAAGGGACAGGAACACGTCAAGCGCGCCCTGGAGGTGGCCGCCGCCGGAGGGCACAACATGATAATGTGCGGACCGCCGGGCAGCGGCAAGACTTTACTGGCCCGTTCCCTCCCCTCCATACTGCCGCCGATGACCAACGACGAAGCCCTGGAAGTCACCAAGATTTACAGCGTCAGCGGCCTGCTCCCCTCGGATACCCCCATGGTCAGGCAGCGTCCCTTCCGCTCGCCCCACTACACCATCTCCAACGCCGGACTGGTGGGCGGGGGGCACTGGCCCAAGCCGGGGGAGATAAGCCTCAGCCACCGCGGCGTTCTCTTCCTCGACGAATTGCTGGAGTTCGGGCATTCCCTGCTGGAAGTGCTGCGCCAGCCACTGGAGGACAAGGTCGTTACTATCAGTCGCGCCCAGGGGAGGGTCACTTTCCCGGCCAGCTTTATGCTGGTGGGAGCCATGAACCCGTGCCCCTGCGGCTACTACGGCGACCCATTCCACAAGTGCACCTGCCCGTCCAGCCTGGTCTCCCGGTACCAGAGGCGCATCAGCGGGCCTTTTATCGACCGCGTAGATATCTTCGTGGAGGTGCCGCACATCGACTACGAGAAGCTGACGGACGACCGGCTGGGAGAGACCTCGGAGAAGGTGCAGTCCAGGGTTACCACCGCCCGCGCCCGCCAGCTAAAACGCTTTAAGGGAACGAGATTGACCAGCAACGCCGAGATGACACCCGCCGAGATACGAGAGTTATGTCATGTAGAGGACGCGGCACAGAGTCTGCTTCAAGCGGCCATGAAACAGCTTTACTTTTCTGCCCGAGCTTTTCATCGCGTTCTCAAGCTGGCGCTCACCATCGCCGACCTGGAAAACTCGGATATCATTAAAGCCCACCACGTGGCCGAGGCCATTCAATATCGACCGAGAAGGACGGAGTAGACCGACCCCGGTAACTTATCACGTCAACCCCCTATTTGATTTACTTGGCACTTCCCGATATGGTGTGGTATGCTAATTTAAAAGGCAGGTAATACCATGAAACATTTCACCATAAAGAAAAAAGTGCTTAAACTCATCTTCATTATTGCCATGCTGGCAGCCCTGCTCGTGGCAGTTACCTCGTGCGAAGAGTTGGGGTTCCCCTCCGCCACGCCCCAGGAGACGCCGGAACCGGAACCAGTCAAGACGGTTAGTTCGACGGCCGTCAACTCCAGAGACGCCGCCATACTGTCGGTCTACCAGCGACTGCTTGACCTGGCCGGGGGCTACGACGCCAAGATGTACCTCTCCGATTTCTATACCACCTGCGATAACTGGACTGCGAAGTCGGACTATTTCAAAGACGGTTCCGGCACCTGGCATGTTACGGTTGACATGACCGCGGCCGAGGAGTGGGCGTTTCGCCCCTACTGGCAGCAGGCCAGCTGGCTCGTCTTCAAAGACGGAAAGGTAATACCTTCCAACCTTTTCCGGGCCAACGCGCTGAGAATTGAGGCCGACCTTCAGGCCCTAAGCCCCAATCCAAAAGCGGAACAGGACTAACGGTGTCTGTTTCATGTGATGAAATTATCACAGATTGCGAACGAGGTGTATAATCAGTCCAGTAAAACCGGCAAAACACCATCAATAACCCCAAATCGCTTATAAATATTCCGAAAGGAGCGTGGTAGAAAATGCCTGAAATCGACCATGAAAAATACCTCGTCAGGAAACCCGTTTACGAGGTCGGCGTCCAGGCAGTCGGCAAGCACAAAGGCCACCAGGTGCCCTCGATGACGTATATGAGCAACGCCCTCGTGCCCGGAAGCAACACCTACGTTGAAATCAGCTGGATATATGACGTTCCAACACCGAACCCGTACGTCTACGAGCATGCCCACAACTACGACGAGATTGTCCTGCATATCGGCAGCGACCCCGATAATCCCGAAGCCCTCGGGGGTGAAATGGAAATTTGCGTCGGCGGGCAGCCTCTCGCCTTCGACAGGACGACGGCCCTCTTCCTGCCCAGGGGCACCAAGCACGGCCCTTTGACCTGGAAAAAGGTCACCCGCCCCCACCTGGAGATGACCATTATGCTCGGCTGCGGCGACTTCGCCCTGGCCAGCCCGGGGAGAAATCCTAACAAGTAAACGGCACCCGTATCCAAGCAAGCTGTGTTAATCTGCCGGCGACTATGATGAAATGGAGATACATAACAAAAAGGAGGGGTGGTAAAAAGTGGCTGAATTAAAACATGCGAAATACATTGTCACCGATGTAAAACAAGACATGATGCTTCCTCAATACCGAATCGGCGCTTTAGAAGCGCAGAAGAGGCCTGCCAAACAATCGACCCGCGTGATGTGGTTAGACGATGAGGTTGTTCCCGGCGCCTTCTATACGGAATGTGTCTGGTTCCTGCCGGGGATGGGGTCCGAGCAGGTTAAAGTTGAAGCTCATGCCCACTCTTTTAACGAAATCATATCGTTCTTCGGAACCAACTATAAAGACCTGCATGATTTAGGCGGTGAAGTCGAGTTATGGCTGGAAGACGAGAAAATCATCATGACCAGGACTTTCCTGGCCTTTGTACCGGCAGGAATGAAGCACTGCCCGTTGATTATCAGGAGAGTGGACACGCCCATTTTTCACTTTACGGTGGGAACCGGGAAAGAGTACGGTTAAAGAATACAATACAACTATCTTGAATTCATATAACCAAATCACAAAGAAAGGAAAGGGTAAAAATGGGAAAATACGGCAAATATATCTGTACCGAATTGAAGCCAAACATCGAGCTGCCTGGATACAGGGCAGGCGAAAGAGCAAGGCTTGGGCAGGGAGAGGTGGGAGGCAAGCGCAGGTTCATGGAGCATGTCGTCTGGATAGACAGCGAGGTTATACCGGGCGCCTTCTACGCCGAAGCCGTCTGGTTCTGGCCACAGGCGATGAAGGACATGCCGCCGATGAGACCACTCACTCCCGAAGAAGCAAAGAAAAATCCGGTT
>JAUWZF010000058.1 GCA_030615475.1 Dehalococcoidales bacterium
TCTCTGCCGTTCCTGGTTTGTCTTCGCCAGCCATACCGCCAGTTCCTGCGCTTCCTGTGGCGACTCGGTTATAAGTAAATTGTAGCCGGTCAGGCCGTCGGCCAGTCTGCCGGCGGCGTTCAAACAGGGTCCGATGACCCAGGAAATACTGTCCGCATCGAGACTGCCCGCCTCCAGTCTGGTCTGGTTCATAAGCTCTCTAATGCCGAGTCGCGGGCTGGCATTCATGTGTTTCAGGCCTTCTACTATAAGGTAGCGGTTTTCGTCAAGCGGCGGCGACATGTCGGCGATGGTGCCGATGGCTACCAGGTCGACGACTCTTTCTAAAAATTCCTCTTTACCGAGGTTCTGGAACAGTGCTTGAAGTAACTTAAAAGCTACCCCCACCCCCGCCAGCTGTGTGAATGGGTAAGCCGAACCTTCCAGCTTGGGGTCGATGACGGCGACGGCCTCCGGGATTTCATCGAGGGGACTGTGATGGTCCGTGATGACGATATCGAGCCCCATCTTCATCGCCCGTTTCACCTCGGCCACGTCGGTAACGCCGCAGTCGACCGTGATGGCCAGGCTCACGCCCTGCTCGTACAGTCGCTTGAGTACACCGGTGGTCAGTCCGTGTCCTTCCGTCTGGCGGTGGGGTATGTAGGGGACGGCCTTGCCCCCGAGCAGCGATAAGCCCTGGACGACGGCGGCGGTGGCGGTAATACCATCGGCATCGAAGTCTCCGTAAACGCCGACCGTCTCGCCGGAAAGCAGGGCCTGGTAGATTCTGGATACCGCTCTTTCCATGTCGGGAAGCAGGAGGGGGTCGCTTAAGAGGCTCTCGTCGCTGGCGAGGAAGGGCTGGAAGTCCTCCGGTCGGGAGATGCCGCGATTGTAGAGAAGCTGCACCAGCAGCGGGGGAAAACCTGAGTCGCTGACCAAATGTGGGTCGGTTACGGGTGGCAGCAGATTCCAGCGACTATGGCTCAAATTTTTGCCTCAGCGTATCTCCGTAAAATAAGTACCGAATTGTGTCCGCCGAAGCCGAAGGAGTTGGTCAGGGCCGTGGTAACCTCGGCCTGGCGGGCAACGTTGGGAACATAATCCAGGTCGCATTCGGGGTCGGGATTTTCGTAGTTTATCGTCGGCGGTATAACTCCGTTCAAAATCGTCATGATGCAGATGGCCGGTTCGATGGCGCCGGCGCAGCCGATAAGGTGGCCGGTCATGGACTTGGTGGAGCTGACGGGGACCTTGTAGGCGTGCTCGCCGAAGGCTGCCTTGATGGCTTTTGTCTCCATGGCGTCATTCAACGGGGTGGACGTGCCGTGAGCGTTGATGTAATCGATTTCTTCCGGCTTAATCTCGCTCCTTTTCATGGCCATTTGCATAGCCCTGGCGGCTCCCTCACCGTTTTCCAGCGGCTGGGTAATGTGAAACGAGTCGGCGGTAGCCCCGTAGCCTACGATTTCCGCCAGGATATTGGCACCACGTTTCAAGGCATGGTCCACGCTTTCCAGGATGAGAACGACAGATCCTTCGCTGACGATAAAGCCGTCGCGGTCGCTATCGAAAGGACGGGAGGCCTTTTGCGGGGCATCGTTCCTGGTGGAGAGCGCTCTCAGGGAACTGAAGGCGGTAATGCCCAGAGGGTTGATAATGGATTCGGCTCCACCGGCAATCATTACCTGGGCATCGCCGTGCTTGATGAACTCGTAGGCAGCGCCGATAGCGTCGGAGCCGCTGGAGCAGGCTGAAGTGTGGCACATGTTGGGGCCTTTAACCTCCAGCGCGATGGATATCTGGGCAGCGGCGATATCCGCAATCATCATCGGCGCCAGGAACGGACTGACTCTATCCGGTCCTTTTTCCACCAGGACCTTGGCCTGTTCGAATAGCGTGGTCAGGCCGCCGATGCCGCTGCCGACGAACACGCCGATTTCATCCTGGTTGCTGTTATCGATTTGCAGGTTGGCCTGCTGTATAGCCTGGTATCCGGCGGCAACCGCCAGCTGGGCGAAACGGTCCATCCGGCGCGCGTCCTTGCGGTTGATGTAGTCGGTGGGCTCGAATCCCTTGACCTCGCCGGCGAACCTGACCTCCATATCCGAGGCGTCAAACAGGGTGATATAATCAATGCCGGATTTACCGGCGACGAGATTTTCCCAGGTGGTGGCCATGTCCAGGCCGAGCGGCGTCAGGGCTCCGATACCAGTAACTACAACTCTATTGACTTGACTGTTAATTGTAGTAACCTCCTTGTTTTTTTACATTAAATGGGGATGAAATTCTATGGCGGAATTTAAGTTATTCTTACATATTTTGAGGTTATTTTCAAGTCCGTACGCTTTTTTTGACCCCGTGGGAACGGTAACAGTATAATATCTTACATCATCATTTAATACACAAAATAAAGTAGATGGTTAAAAGAACGGAAAGACCCAAAGTGGCCCTGGACAGCCTGGGCTGCAAGCTGAACCAGGCGGAGATACAGTCCCTGTCCCGCCAGCTTGCCGAAGCCGGGTATAGGCTGGTGGCCCCCACGGATAAGGCTGATATCTATATCCTCAATACCTGCACGGTGACGCATGTTGCCGACCGTAAATCACGCCACATGCTGCGCCTGGCCCGCCGCAGGAACCCGGCAGCACGGCTGGTGGCCATCGGCTGCTATGCCGAGCGGTCGCCCCAGGAACTCGCCCGGATTGAAGGGGTCGACCTTGTGCTGGGTAACGACCAGAAATGGCATCTTCTAAAATTGCTGGAGGATGCCGACAACCTCAGCAGGCTATCGGCCGGGACCTCCCTGGCCTTGCTTGAAAAAAACCGCCGCACCCGTGCCTTTCTCAAGGTGCAGGACGGCTGCCGCAACTTCTGCGCCTACTGTATCGTGCCCCTGGTGCGGAGTCGTGAGGAAATCGTGCCGGTAAAAAAGGTGGTTGCTCTGGTCGGGGGGCTGGTGGCGAACGGCTATCAGGAAGTGGTACTGACCGGCACCGAAATCGGCACCTATAACCGTGACGGTGTCAACCTCAAAGGACTTCTGGAACGTGTCCTGTCGGAGACGGCCGTCGCCCGGCTGAGGCTCTCCTCCCTCCAGCCCCCGGAAATTTCCTCTGAGCTTATCGGGCTTTGGCGCAATCCGCGGTTGTGCCCTCATTTTCACCTGTCCCTCCAGAGCGGCAGCGATGCCGTGCTCGGGAGGATGAAGCGGCGTTACACTTCGGCCGACTATAAGGGTGTAGTGGCTCTCATTCGCGACTCGGTGCCGGACGTGGCTATTACCACCGATGTCATCGTTGGCTTCCCCGACGAGACTGAGGCGGAGTTTCAGGAGACTTACGACTTCTGCCGTCAGATTCAGTTCGCCCGTATTCATGTCTTCCCGTACTCACCCCGCCCCGGCACCGCGGCGGCGACCATGCCGCAGCAGGTATCTGAAATAGTCAAGAAGCAGCGCAGCCAGCAGATGCTTGCCCTGGCTAAGGAGAGCGCGCAGAGCTTTCAGCAGGGGTTTCTGGGTAAAACTACGAATGTCCTGTGGGAGCAGAAAGCCGGCGGCGTCTGGTCCGGCCTGACGGGCAACTATATTAAGGTCTATACCAGGAGCAATAAGAGCCTGACCAATCAGCTTCTACCGGTGAGACTGGTCAAGCTTTACCGGGATGGGATATGGGGGGAGTTTTAATTTCGATTGTCCGCCTTCACTCCATCACCGGGCGTTGTTCCAGTATCTTTTTCAGGGTCGGGGTCGGCATCAGGAAGTCTTCCTCGGAGATGTAAGATTCGCCGATGAGCCTCATCTTTTCCAGCAGGGCGTGGAAGTTAATCGCCCAGCCGATGCCCCACGCCTCCGGTGTAAAGACCTGGCTGCTATCCGCGTTCCAGTACGATTCCCTGAACCGCTCGATGGTGGGCAGCCGGAAGTCATAGGGTATGAACCCTAACTTCCCGTGCCAGTGCCTTTCTTCTTTCGGCTTTTCCAGTTCCTGGCACACCGCGGCCAGAGTGATGGTAATTGCTGCCGCTTGAATCAACCTGCCAATCCACTCCTTACCCATAACAGCTCCTTTTAGTTATTATTTATTTCTATTCCCATGACTACTGAGGTTTCAATCTGGCGCGGTGGAATGTCCCAGTAATCTGCCAGCAGCTTATCTTTATCCGGTATAAAATCAAATCCGTGTTTCCGGTAAAATGCAATCGCCCACTGTGCCGCCGCCCATGTTCCCACCAGCAAAGTAGAGGTGATTGTCAGGCTCTTAATGTGGTCAAGCAGCCTGTTGCCTATTCCCTGGTTCTGGTATTGAGGCAAAACATACGCGTGGCGGATGAGGGTAACGTTTTTAATCGGCTCGATGCCCATGATGCCGACCAGTTTCCCGTTAACTTCCCAGCCGTAGAAGATTACCCGTTTCATCTCCCTTTCCAGTTCCTCCTCGGGCATATAGGGCTGGTGATAGCAATCGGCCTCGATAACGCCGTCATAGGCTTTGGCGGCCTCGTTAATGATGCTGTATATTTTCCCGGCGTCTTCAGCCTGGCATCTGCGAATCATAAGCCAATACCATCCTTTGTCATTAATTATTATACATAAGGTGGTGATTTAAGGGAAGCCCGAGAAGTGAAAAATCCGGTGGATGGGCAGTGTTTTTTACAGAAAAATATGTTATAATCTGGATATCAATTATTAATTTGACTCCTGGATTATCAGGAGATGTCTCTCAAGGGCTTGTGCCGCGCCCGCTTTCTCTCGTCGTTTTTAAATACAGAGAAAGCATGCAGGTAGCTGGCAGGGCCTGATTAAGTATTAGGGAGGTAGTCTTGAAAAATTATCTTGCAGCTTTACAGGCTAAAACCAGCCAGGATGACTATAAAAAGTTAAGTGCCATAGATAATCAAGAGGTGCATCAAGCCATTTATGAGTCGGCTGAACTCTGTAATCCGGATGATATCTTCATCTGCAGCGATACTGCTGATGAGGTGGCCTATATCAGGAATATGGCGATTGTTAAAAGTGAAGAGAACGCCGCTTTAGCCATTCCGGGGCATACCTTCCATTTTGACGGCCCCAATGACCAGGGGCGTGACCGTGGGGTTACTAAGCTCCTGGTGCCGAAGGGGGATTCTCTCAACGAAGCTCTCAACCAGATTGAAAGGGAAGAAGGGATTACGGAAGTGCAGGGGTTGTGTAAGGATGCGATGAAGGGGCGTACCATGATTGTGCGCTTTCTTACCCTGGGCCCGGCTGATTCCGAATTCACCATTTATTGCTTGGAATGTACCGATTCCTGGTATGTAGCTCACAGCGTCGACCTTCTGTACCGAAAGGGTTATGATGCCTTCCGCCGGGCAGGTCCGGGGACGGAATTCTTCAATACCTTACACTCGGCGGGTAAATTAAACGAAAATATGGTGAGCGTGAATCATGAGAAGAAACGCATCTATATAGATTACTCAACGAACACGGTCTATAGCATCAATAACCAGTATGCCGGTAATTCCATAGGTTTTAAGAAACTGGCCCTCCGGCTGGCCATTCGCAAGGCTCATCAGGAAGGGTGGCTGGCCGAGCATTTTATGATAATGGGAGTTCAAGGTCCGAAAAAACGCAAGACCTATATTGCCGGTGCTTTTCCCAGCGCCTGCGGCAAGACTTCAACCGCTATGCTTCCGGGAGAAACGATACTGGCCGATGACATCGGTTACGTCCGTAATATCGATGGTGTCTGCAGGGCTGTAAATATCGAGTGCGGTATCTTCGGTATTATTCAGGACATTAACCCCGAGGATGACCCGCTTATCCACGAGATACTTACCAACCCGGGGGAGATTATCTTCTCTAATGTCCTGATTAAGGACGCCAGGCCGTGGTGGCTGGGAATGGATATCGAGCTTCCCGAAAGCGGGAGAAACTTCACCGGCGACTGGTTTGAAGGCAAGACCGATGAAAAGGGAGAAAAAGTGCCGCCGGCTCATAAGAACGCCCGCTATACCGTTGCTCTTAAGGCACTGGCAAATTGCGACCCTGAACTGGATAATCCCGCAGGCGTAGAACTGGGCGGCATCTTATACGGCGGCCGTGACTATCGCGGTTACGTACCGGTCCAGCAGGGATTCGATTGGGAGCATGGTATTGTTGCTTATGGCGCGGCTCTGGAGACAGAAACAACCTTTGCCACCATCGAGGCAGAAGGCAAACATGAGATAAACATCATGAGTATTCAGGACTTTATCTCTATTCCTCTGGGGCAGTATCTCCATAACTATCTGCAATTCGGAAAAAGGCTGGATAAAGTACCGCCGGTGTTCGGGGTGAATTACTTCCTGAGGGATTTGAAAACCGGGGAGTTTTTGAATGGCCACCAGGATAAGCATGTCTGGGTAAAGTGGATGGAGCTCCGCGTAAATAATGAGGCCGAGGCGATAAAGACTCCCACCGGCTGGATTCCGAAATACAAGGACCTGCAGAGGCTCTTTCAAGAGGTCTTAAATAAGGATTATTCCCAAGAGGACTATATCAAGCAATTCACCATCCGCGTGCCGGAAAACCTGGCCAAGCTGGAACGTGTGGGGAAGTTCTACCATGAAAATATTGCCGATTTATCATCCGAGGTATGGCATGTGCTTAAGGAACAGCGTGAACGCCTGCTGAAAGCTCAAGAAAAATTTGGCGACTATATCTCACCTGAAAGTTTTAAAGAATAAATTCGGCAGCCGCCTGAACCCCAAGGTGCGCGAGGTATTTGAAAAGATTTAGGGTAGAGTTTTAAGAGGTAAAATTAAAAATGCCCCCTGAGAAGTTCTTGGGGGGCATTTTAGCTTCAATAACTGGCGCGCCTGGAGGGATTCGAACCCACGACCCTCGGTTCCGAAGACCGATG
>JAUWZF010000076.1 GCA_030615475.1 Dehalococcoidales bacterium
TCATCGGCGATGGGCCCGAGGTCTTCCCCGGCTTCCAGCCTCGCTTTTATCTCCTTTGCCTCATACTCGCTACTTAAGAAGACAGTCTGCACGTTAGCCTGGTCCTCGGCCGGTTTCTCCAGTACCTTAATCAGCCAGTAGCCCACTTGCTTATACATATCTTCATCGTACAGGGGGTCGCTCAACGCGCCTGCTTCCGCACCGAAGGCATAATCAAGGGATATGAGAGAACCCAGTTGATTATTCAGTATGGCCTCCGGGTGCCAGCCGAAGTCACCTTGATTTACATTTTTAGAATAGTAGTTTTGTGCGAACTCCTCGGCCAGCGCCGTAAAGTTATCACCACTTAGCAACCCGTTTCTGATTTCAAGCGCCTGGCGCTCACTCTCCACCAGCATGGCCATGACATGTACCTGTTTGTCAGACTCCGGTACCTGAGCCCCGAAATACTCGTCTCTGAGCCGATTTTGCAGCAATTGAGCCCGGAAAAGACCCACGTAACCATCGCTTGAAGGAATATCCAAATCTTCCAGCATCTGTTTAACTTCTTCATCACTTACGGTTACGCCGAGCTCCCCGGCTCCCTGCCTGATTAACTCATTCTGCACAATCTGTTGTATCACACTACCAGCCAGCATCTGAAAATTTGGAGCCGGCTGGTTTGACCCGGCGATTTTCAGTCCGTCAATGTAGTAACTCGTATCAAATTCGGTATCGTTTACCTTGAGAACCGTCTTGTGCAGGGGGAGATATTCCCCCATAAACCAGCCTATCAGGACAATCAAAACAACCGCGGCAATGACCGAAACCCCTCCGTAAAAAATAATGCGTTGTCGCCGTTTTTGCTTCTGCAGGTGTGACATCTGACGCCGGGTGATTTCGCGTGGGGGTTTCTCTACTTTCTTTTTCTTCTTAGCCAAGACCATATCCTTCCATGATAAATTTTACGGACTGCTGTTATATTTATAATGCAAAAGCCGATTCTTTTTCAAATACAGCTTCCAGGGGACATAAGGCGGAAAATGCCGACTGTAAAAAGTTTTTTATTTTTTCCATATGATGTGGCACTGCCACTTCGGCGAAGTATGGGGAAAATCGGACCGCATGTGGGCACCCCGGCTTTCTTCTCTGATGAATGCCGCCTCCGTTAACAACCGTCCGGTCAATATCAGGTTACTCAGCTCATAGGAAGGCTGGTCAGTAGGCGGAGTCAACGATTGCTGCCAGGCCGCCAGGATACCGGCCGCTTGTTCCAAGCCTTCCTTATCGCGAATAATGCCGACTCTGTCCCAGTGTAACTGCTGTATAGCGGCGAGTCCTACCCGCGGCAATACGTGGGGCACTGGCCTCTGGCCGAGCGACGAGTACACATTTTTGGTTTTTACGCCAGCAGAAACCTCCTCTTTTGATTTGTTTCCGGTTCTTTCTACTATCCTTTTGCTGAACACAATCGCTTCCAGCAGGGAGTTCGAGGCGAGGCGATTGGCCCCGTGGACTCCGGTGCAGGCCACTTCTCCGGTGGCGAACAAACCGGCTATATTCGTTTCTCCCCAGCTATTGGTCTTGATACCGCCAATCATATAGTGTGCGGCCGGGGCCACCGGGATAAGGCTCCTGGTAATATCCAGTCCGTGGTCAAGGCAAAAGCGGTAGATATGCGGGAAACGCGCGGTAATGGTATGGGGCGGCAAATGGGTGACATCCAGGAAAACCCGGTCCGAGCCGGTCTTTTTCATCTCGTATAAAATGCTGCGGGCAACGACATCCCTGGGCGCCAGTTCCCCTTTCTCATGATAGTCGGCCATGAAACGGTAGCCTGCGGCGTCACGCAGTACTCCCCCCTCCCCGCGCACGGCTTCCGATATCAGAAACGGGATGACGCCGGGCATGCGGAGGGCGGTGGGGTGAAACTGGAAAAATTCCATGTCGGCAATCTCGGCGCCGGCGTTAAAGGCAAGGGTGATACCGTCACCGGTGGCTATGTCGGAATTCGTATTGTACTTAAAGAGCTGCCCGGCGCCGCCGGTGGCCATAATCAGGTAGCGGCAGCCGAATTCCTCAACGGTACCGGCACGGCATTCCAGGGCCCTGATGCCGGCCACCTTCCCTTTTTCCACCAGAATTTCGGTCGCCAGGAAATTCTCAAGCACCTGAATCCCGGACGAACGCACCTGCTGACTCAACGTAACTTCAATATGCTCGCCGGTGGCATCTCCCCCGGCATGAAGGACACGGGGTAAGCTGTGGGCCGCCTCCATGGCCAGGGCAATCTCACCGTCAAGGGTATCGAACGGCACCCGGTAACCCACAAGGTCGGCGATGCGAGCCGGGGCTTCATTGACCAGGATGCGCACCGCTGCCTCATCAGACAAGCCATCGCCGGCTTTCACGGTATCTTCCGAATGAAGCTCCGGGGAATCATCCTTGCTGATAGCCGCGGCAATGCCCCCCTGAGCGTACTTGGTATTGCAGTCGTCAATGCTGCCCTTGGTGATAACCAGCACGCTGCCCTGCTCTTTTGCCAGCAGGGCGGTATAGAGTCCGCCGATACCGCTACCTACCACTATGTAGTCATACTGGTTCATCTAGACCTTCAGCCCTTTCATAATGTCCCTGGCAATAACGTTTCGCTGTAGCTCCAGGGCAAGCTCGGTAGCGCTGCTTGCCAGGGCACGGCGACATAGCCTTTCCATGGGCAACCCCTCTATATAGGGCGGCCCGTTGAATATGTGAGCTACCCTGTCAGCGACGGTCTGAATCATCTGGGCAGTGTATAATTTTACCATAGCGGCTTCACGCCATATCGATTTTCCATTATCCGACTTCCAGGCCGCCTCATATACCATGAGCCTGGCGGCGTGGATACTCATGGCGATGTCGGCCAGAGCCGCCTGGATGCTGGTACGCTTCAAAATGGGCTGCCCGAATGTCTCCAGCGACTGTGCCTGGACGGTAGCCTCATCGAGCAACCGGCGGGCAACACCCACGCACCGGGCTCCCCTGACCACCCGCCGCTGCGGGAGCCACTTCCTGCCCAATTGGAAAGCCTTGCCTTCCTCGCCCAGGACATTTTCCGCAGGTACCCGGCAATTTTTAAAGACCAGGGACATGGGCTCCCTGACCTGCGCTAACCACCCGGTCTTATCACCGCCGCCGGTAACGCTGAATCCCTTTGTATCCTTAGCCACCAGAAAGCAGGTTACACCGTTATCGGTACCGGCGAAAACAACGGCGAAATAGTCGTCGCCGGCCCGGGAGAGCGATAGTTTTTGCCCTTTAAGCAGGTAATGCCCGTTAGCCTTCTCCGCTTTCATCTTCATGCCGGATGGGTCGGCACTCCCGTCCGCTTCCATCAGAGCCAGGTAAGGTTTCTTTTGAGAGTTAAGAGCCGGCAGCAGGAATTCCTCCCGCTGTTTCGCATTGCAGTCGAAAAGAATGGGGGTTACATCCCCGAAATGAAAGGGGACTACGGTCTGGGCCAGTTCCTCTTCAACCAGGCAGACCCCCAGGGCGTCCAGCCCGGCACCCCCCAGCTCCTCCGGAACGCCTACACCCCACAGCCCCATCTCCCTGACCATCCCGGCGAGCTCCGTTTCTTTTTCTTCGGGAAGATAGGTGCGGGCATCACTGAGGTCGGCGGCACGACCCAGGATATCCCTTTCCAGCGGCTTGAGCCGCTCGTTAACAAAGTCATGCGCCAGACTCTGTATCATCTTCAGTTCTTCCGATAGCTCAAAGTCCATCCTTATTCACCCTTTTTTAATCATTCAGAACTGATGGCTTCCTCGAGGAACAGGTCCAGGTCAGGCTCGTCTTCGTCGCCGATTCTCCGCTCGAGGCGGGACATTACCTCCATCATGCGGTGATTGACGACGTAGTTCTTGATGGTCGTATCCACCTGGGGACAGACGAGGATGCAGGCATTACACAGGTCGCAGTCCTCCCCGACGATGCTTTCCAGCGCCATGGAGGTACGTTGCTCCGTTTTCTCGCGGCGGGACGGTTCCCGGGACAGAAAGGGGCAGATATCGACGCAGTTGCCACAGCCCAGGCACTCTTTGTGCCCGCTGATGTCCTCGGCGATATTGAGGGAATGGGCCGTACCGAACCCGCTGGAGAGAAGACGGCACCTGCCTACCGGAGGGCACTTGATACTCAGGATTTCATTCAGGATGTCTTCAATTTCTCTAATATCCTGTTGAACAGGTAGTGGCATAGCATCTCTCCCAGAATATAAGGTTATACAATAATGTCATTCTCGGGCTTGACCCGAGAATCCAGAACTCCTTTTCTCCCCACCCCGCTGGATTCCCGCTGGAGTTTACACCGTACGCCGATACGGGGCGGGAATGACACCAAACGGTTGTTAAGCACTCTCTTAAATTTCAGCCCTGGTATATCCGTGGGCACGCCTGACATAGTTCGGCAGCAGCCGCGGTGAGACCGGACGCTCCCTGGCCAGGCCCGCCCGCTCAAGGTCTTTCTGCCACCGACGCACATGTTCCAGTGTCGGACTGCCCCTTTTTACCTCACTGGCATACCGGGCCGCCGCCCGGCCGGCCCTCCTCCCGAAGACAAACAGCTCCAGGGTCGAGTTACCGATGAGGCGGTTCCGCCCGTGCACGCCGCCGGTACACTCACCGGCCGCGAAAAGTCCCGGCACATTGGTAGCCCCGTCGGTATCAATCTTGATGCCGCCGTTCTGATAGTGCAGAGTGGGATATACCAGTATCGGTTCTCTTGTAATATCGATATTGAATCGGCGGAACTGCCGCACCATGGCGGGTAGTTCCCGGCCAATCGTGCCCTCACCCCGGAGAATATCAATCATCGGCGAGTCCAGCCAGACACCGAACTCTCCGTTAGGCGTCCGCAGTCCACGCTGGCGTTCCTGGCACTCACGGATAATGGCCGAGGCGACGATATCCCGGGGTTCCAGGGGCATGACGAACTGCTCGCCATTACCGTTGACAAGTTGCGCTCCCAGCGTCCTGACCTTTTCCGTAACCAGCTGCCCCAGAATCTGCAGCGGATAGACGGCACCGGTAGGGTGATACTGCATGGTATCTATGAAAATCAATTCGGCACCGGCATGGTAGGCCAGCACCAGGCCGTCAGCCGTGGCGCCGTAATGATTGGTAGTGGGAAAACCCTGAATATGCAGACGCCCGATGCCGCCGGTGGCCATGATTACCGCCCTGGCTCTCACGACGATTAGCTCTTCGGTCTCCATGTTGAGGAGTATGGCGCCGGCTATCTGCCCACGGTCATCCAGTATCAGCTCTACGGCCGGGGCGAATTCGAGGTAATCTATCTTCTTATTCTGAAGCTCGTCACGGAGAACGCGCATTTCCTCCAGTCCGGTATAGTCCCGGGCGGAGTGCAGCCGCCGCCTTGATGTGCCGCCGCCGGATAATTCGTACATGGCACCGTCCGATGCTTTGTCCCAGTTCACCCCCAGCTTCTCCAGCCACTTTATTGCCGACGGGGCATCTTTCACCAGAACCTCGACAAGTTCCGGGATGTTCTCGAAGTGGCCGCCGCCCATGGTGTCCAAGTAATGAATCGCCGGGGAGTCGTTGGGCCGGTCGGCGGCCTGGGTGCCCGCCTGCGCCCCGACGGTATTGGCATCTCCCAGGCGCAGCTTGGTGGTGATAAGGACCCTGGCCCCGGCTTCGTGGGCCAGCAACGCCGCCGAAGCCCCGGCACCCCCGCAGCCGATTACCAGGACGTCGACGTTATAGTCGGGCTTGGAGGGGTCGATTCTCCCCGGGTCAATCCGGCTGTTCCCCTCCAGTAAATCGGCCAGTTCCAGGGGCGTGGAATCGCCCTTGTTTATACCCACCTGCAATTTGCGCATGCTCGTCGCGATATAGTCGGGATGGTACTGCCGCAGCAGGTCGTCTTTTTCATCCTCGGCAAGGCGCGGGATGGCCTCGATGAGTCGCCTCACCCGGGTATCTTCCACGAGATGAATGCTTTCTTCCAGATATGCAGGGTACATCTAAGACACCATTATTCCCATTG
>JAUWZF010000109.1 GCA_030615475.1 Dehalococcoidales bacterium
AGGAAGAACATTATGGCGGTAAAGCGTGACTACTATGAGGTGCTCGGGGTAAACCGGGACGCCTCGACTGAGGTAATTAAGAAAGCCTTTCGTAAGCTGGCGTTTCAGTATCACCCGGACAGAAACCGTGATGGTGATGCGGCGGAGAAGTTCAAGGAAGTCAACGAGGCTTATGAGATACTCTCGGACGCCGACAAGCGTGCTGCCTATGACCGCTTCGGGCATAGCGGCGCCGAAGGTATATTCGGGAGGGGCTTTGAGGGATTTGACTTCGGAGACTATGGCGATATCTTTGAAGGCTTTTTTAACTTCTTCAGCGGCACGGGTAAGACTACCCGGCAGGCACCCAGGCGTGGTAATGACCTGCGTTACAGGATTTCAATCTCTTTTGAAGAGGCAGCCCTGGGCTGTGAAAAGGAAATCGGCGTAACCCGCACCGAGGTTTGCGCCACGTGTCACGGTACCCGCTCCAGGCCGGGCAGTCAGCCCGGTCGCTGCCCCGAATGTAACGGTACCGGCCAGGTGCGGCGGGTGCAGCGGAGTCTGTTCGGTCAGTTCATCAATACGAGTGTTTGCGGGCAGTGTCACGGCGAGGGGACTCTGATTAGCGACCCCTGCCCGGACTGCAAGGGTTCCGGCTTACAGAAGCAAAAGCGGCATATCTCGGTTAAGGTGCCCGCCGGTATTGACGACGGTAACGGCATACGCCTTTCCGGTGAGGGCGATGCCGGTTCTCGCGGTGGCTCGCCGGGTAATTTGTACGTGGTGATTTCGGTAGCCCGGCACGACTTCTTCACCAGGGAGGATGACGACGTTCTCTATAAGCTGCCGGTTAATTTCGCCCAGGCGGCTCTCGGGATTGAAGTGGAAGTCCCGACCCTTTACGGTGAGAGCAAGCTGAAAATTCCGGCCGGCAGCCAGAACGGTAAGGTCTTTAAGTTGAAAGATAAGGGTATTCCCCACCTGCGGGGCGGCGGCTGTGGCGACCAGCTGGTCATCCTGCGTGTGGTGACTCCGGAATCGCTGAGCAAGGAGCAGCGTAAGCTGTTCGAGGAGCTGGCCAGGAGCCTGGGGAAGGGTAAATGAGGGGGGAGGTCTTTAAGTCTTTGTCGTTGAATTCCGCTTCCTGCGCCGGAAGAGAGAGAACAACCGCCACCGGCGCCCGGACAGTTCGTGCTTGGCATTACCTCCCATAAGCTCTACCGCCGCCTGGCGGGGGTCAGCATCTTCGTAGAGCACCTGGTGCATCTTCTCCGTAATCGGCATTTCCAGTCCGAGTTGCTGGGCCAGGTTAGTGGCGACCAGCGTGGTATTCACTCCCTCGGCGACCTCGGTCATTGATTCCAGAATCTCCGCCAGCGGGCGTCCCTTGGCCAGTTCGGTACCCACGTAGTGGTTGCGGCTTAACGGACTGGCACAGGTGGCGATAACATCCCCCAGGCCGGCCAGTCCGGAGAAGGTGAGGGGGTTTGCCCCCAGTGCCATGCCCAGGGCGGTTATTTCGGTCAGGCCTCGTGTCATGAAAGCGGCTTTAGCATTATCCCCGTAACCCAGTCCGTCAGCGATACCGGCGCCGAGCGCGATAATATTCTTTAAAGTTCCCCCCAGTTCCACCCCGATGACATCGGAATTGGTAAAGACGCAGAAGTTGGGGCATGTCAGCAGTCTTTGCGCCTTCTTGGCGGTGTTCATGTCTTCAGCGGCCACTACGGCGGCGGCGGGATGGTTATAGATGATTTCCCGGGCAAGGTTGGGACCGGAAAGCACGCAGATATTGGGTTCAAAACGGGGGTCAATTTCTTCGGCGATGACCTGTGACATGCGTTTATTGCTGCCTATCTCCAGACCCTTGGCGGCACTTATCACGATGGTTGATTTGGTGAGGTGGCCGGCCACCTGTGAAATATTCTGGCGCATGGTTGCGGAAGGCACCGGCAGAATTACGGCGCTCACATCGTCCAGCGCCTCACCCATCCGGCTGGTAATTACTATCTGTTCCGGCAGTGTGACGTCGGGGAAACGGACCGGGTCGGGGCCTTTTTTCCTGAGTTTATTGGCTTCTTTTTGTGTCCGTGCCAGCAGCCTGACCTCGGTTCCCTTGTTGGCCAGCAGTATTGCCAGCGTTATTCCCCAGGTGGTGGTGCCGATAACAGCAATCTTCTGCATTTTATACAGCCTGTACTTCCTTGTGTGGATTGAATGCTTTATTCAGGGTTGTTGGATGAGGGTGAAGGTTCGGCCTTTGACTTCTCGCCAATCTTGCGCTCGGTGCCGGATACTAACCGGAGGATATTATCGCGGTGCATCACGTAGATAAATACAGCGCATATCATGGCATAAGTTACATATTCAAACGGCGGATATGGTTTTAAAAAGTCTATTCTCAGGATATTTAGCGTCATTAGCATGATGAAGGCGGTGACGCCCCCGATGATGGAGCCGAGTGACATATACTTGGTCCTGAAGCCGATGATAAGCATGAGTCCCCCGCCGACGATAGCCGCCGGCCAGTGCAAAGCCATCATCCCGCCGAGAAAAGTGGCTACCCCCCGCCCGCCCTGGAATTTGAGGAATACGGACCAGCTGTGCCCGGCAATCGCCGATAGCGCCGCCAGTACCTTGGCGCTCTCAAGCCAGGTAAAGCCGCCGGTCGCGGCCGTGCTGTAATCGTTGAATATCAGCCCGGCCAGGATGACCGCCACTGCTCCCTTGGCCATATCGAGAATCAGTGAAAGCGCCGCCGCTTTTTTCCCCGCCGCCCGCAGCACGTTGGTCGTGCCTATCTTGCCGCTGCCGACTTGCCTGACATCTTTTTTGGCGAAGGCCCGGCCTATCAACAGGCCGAAGGGTATGGAGCCGATAAGGTAACCCATCAGCGCTACGGCAATGTACAGGCCAGCTATCATGATTCACCCCTTGTCTTGAAAACCAGGCGGAGAGGCGTGCCGGAAAAGCCGAATGCCTCGCGTAGCTTGTTTTCCAGGTAGCGGCGGTAGGAGAAGTGTATTAGTCTGGCGTCATTGGTAAAGAAGACAAAGGTCGGCGGGTTAACTTCCGCCTGGGTCGCATAAAAGACCTTCAGTTGCTTATTCTTAATTCTCGGCCGGTTATGCGAGGCGACCGCCTGCTGGATGACGCTATTAACCTTGGCGGTGGATAACCTTTTAAGCCTCTCCTGGTAGACCTGGCTTACCTGAGGCATGATTCTCTCTACTCCCTGTCCTGATTTAGCCGAAGTGTACAATATCGTCGCGTAAGAGGCAAACTTAAACTGATTCTTGATGGATTTATTCCACTCGGCTATGTCTTTGTTTTCAATCAGGTCCCACTTGTTAACAATAATCACGATACCCTTGGCGGCTTGCTGGATATACCCCCCAATGTGTGTGTCCTGACTTGTCACCGCTTCAGTGGCATCGAGAACCAGCAGAGCGATATCCGCCCGGTCAATCGCCCGCAGGGTCCGGATGACGCTATAACGTTCCACCCCGGCTTTCACCCGTCCCCGCCGTCTGAGGCCGGCCGTATCAATAAGTAACACATTTTGGCCGTTAAAGTCAAACAGCGTATCGACGGCATCACGGGTGGTCCCCGGGATATCATCGACAATGGCCCGCTTATCGCCCACCAGTGTATTCAGCAGCATTGACTTGCCCACATTGGGTCGGCCGACGATAGCTACCTTGACGGCTTCCGTTTCGGCCTCGGCGGGCGGTGGGGGTGGCAGCAGCTCAACAGTCCTGTCCAGTAGATCGGCAACGCCGCGGCCATGATGGGTGCTGATAGCCATGGGTTCTCCCAGCCCCAGTTCGTAAAATTCCAGGGCTTCCATTTCCAGTCGGTCGTTATCCGCCTTATTGACGGCGAGCAGTACCGGCTTGTTGGCGCGGCGGAGCATATCGGCAATTTCAAAATCAGACCGTGTTAGACCATCGGTGACGTCTACCAGGTCGAGAATAACGTCGGCATCGCTGATGGCCGTCTCTATCTGTGCTCTGATACCCTGAGCGATGGTGGTATCGGGTTTAATCTCCAGGCCGCCGGTATCGATGAGGGTAAATTCGACCCCCTGCCAGGTGACATCGGCCAGATTGCGGTCGCGGGTTGTCCCCGGTATATCCTCGATGATAGCCAGGGGTTTACCCACAACCCGGTTGAGGAGAGTGGACTTGCCGGCATTTGGCCGGCCAACAATGGCAACAATAGGTCTGATCATGGACGTTTTCTTTCCAATAGAGTAATCAGGCGAACTGAGCGAAGTCATCTTACCCCGGGCAGCTCACGGGCCAGTTTCACGCTGGGGGCTTCAATCTGCGTCCGGGCGATAGTTTTTAACTCCATGATGGCGTTCCGGAAGTTCTCCACGAAGGCGTTATACTCCGTAACAAACCGGTTATACTGGTCTATGACATCCTTGGGGACTTCAAACTTGTCGACTATATCGCAGAACTGGTCCGTGAAATCGTAGTAGTGGTTGTTGATGGCCCATAGCTCGTTTAGGTGGGTGTGTAAAAAGGTGGAATACCTTCGGTTCCTGAGGTCGGTTTCCACTCTGGTGGCGAAGTGGTCCGTCCATGAGTCGAAGACGCGGTGCGCCATTTCACAGCCCCTGGCCCATTCCCATACCTGGGGATTTTCGATGCTGAAGAGGTTGTCTATCACGGCAAAGATGGAAAGCGACGAATTGCCCATGAAACGCCGGTTGAAATAAGCGGACAACTGTGTCAGCCTGATCGATTGTAACTCAAGTTGATTCTTCCTGGCATTAATAATAGCTACTATCAGCCCGACACACAACAGAACAACCAGCACCGGCACCATAACTGCATACGGTATTGTATCGTAGAATATCAGACTGACGACGGCTATGGCGGTTATTAAAACCGGATACCAGCCGCGACTTATAATATTCCTGAACATATTGCCTCCATCTTTAGTGGAAATCCGGTAGCGGTATCTCCAGGCCGCCCAGCATTTCCG
>JAUWZF010000115.1 GCA_030615475.1 Dehalococcoidales bacterium
GCATACCACCGAGTTGGCGACCGACATTCCTCCGGCGGGATCGAAACCCAGTACAGTCTTCTGTGTCATTTGTTGCACCATCGCCCATTCTTCGTCATTGCCTTCCGTAAATGGTGTCGTGCCCAGTATGGCGATGCCGAAGGCGCACAGTATCTCGGCACGGCATAAATCTTCGGAAGCCTCCAGCGTGGTGTCAAGGTCGGCGAAGCTGGGCACGAATACCTTATAGCCGTCGGGCACTTTTTCCAGCTGCCCCTTGGAAGGTGCCTCCCCCGGCTGCCTGGTCTGCTGCCACTGCGGGGGGCCATACCAGGGATAGAGCTTTACGCTGGCCTTGGTAATGACGCCGTGACCGCCGTTGGCCCCGGTCCTGCCTCTCAGTATTCCCCTGAGGCTGAATCCCGGCCCGTCGGCGGAGAAGAGGTCGCTGCCGCTCTCGCCGGCGCCCATGTTCAGTACCTCTCCGGTAGGCAGCACCCATTCCACTCCCAGGATATTGCGTCCGTAACCGCTGGTAAAGACCATGGTATGCTGACAGCCGTGATGGCAGCACTCGGTAGCGATGAGCCCGGCGCTGTAGCCAACGCCTATCCGGCCGGTATAGAGTCCGTATTTAGCCGCCTCAAGCTGGAGTCGGTACACGGAAACGTAAGGCTCGACCACGGCCCGCATGTTTTTAGCGTCGATTTCAATAATGCGGTCCATTCTCCTGAGGTCGAAGAGTATGCCCTTATCATGCACGAGTGAGACGGAGAGGTACTCGAACCCCGAAGAGAACGCTTTGAAAAGAATGCCGTATTTATTACATGCTTTGACGACCGCCGATATTTCCTGGGTGTTGGCTGGCAGCAGCACGGCGGCGGGCCGTATCGAATGCTTTTCATCGAAGAAGAACTTGTTTCCCCAGACCTGGTTATAGGTATCCAGGATTACCGGTTCCTGCGTGATATATTCCGGCCCGACGATGTCCTCCAGGGCTTTATATTCCTCTTTTGACAGTTTCATAACAAGGCCTCCTGCCTGCCTTTTTCAAGCAGTACCGCAATTTTTTATTAATGTCATTCTCGGGCTTGACCCGAGAATCCAGCACCCCTTACCCCCTCTCGATTCCCGCCTTCGCGGGAATGACAGAATGAGTGGGAATGACACCCAACTATTGCAAAACACTCTCAATCCCTTAAACAGCTTTTTGAACAAGCTCGATGATGTCATAGACCTCTATTTCTTCTCCGGTCTCTTGAGCGGCATCCAGGAAATTACGCTTGCACCACGGGCAGGCGCTGACGATGGCTTTAGCCCCCACCGCCTTTGCCTCCTTCAGCCTCTCGGTGCCGGTCCACGCGGCGAAGTCGGGATAGGCATCGATAACGCCGCCGCCGGCGCCGCAGCACCAGGAATACTCTTTAATCCGGTACATCTCGACGAAGTTCAAACCGGGGATGCTTTTTAGGATATCCCTGGGCGGTTCGTAGACGCCTTTAGCACCCCGCCGGAACTTCTTGGGCGGGTCGTGCACAATCATCTGCCCCATCACTTTATATTCCTTCCCCTGCCAGTGTATCCAGGGCTCTCCCAGCCGGCCCAGGTGGCAGGGGTCGTGGTAGGTGACGGTTAGCGGCACTTCTTTAGTCAGCCTGAGTTTACCCTCTTTTATCAGGCGGTCAAGGTATTGCGTGATATGCAGGACTTCTATTCCCAGCTTCTTGCCGATTTTATCATAGAGGACTTTGAAGGCGGCATAGCAGTCGGAGCAGGGGGTAACCAGCGTTTTGACACCGGCGGTACGGAGCGCCTCCATCTGGTGCTCGGCGTACTTGGTAAGCTCTCCGGCGTAGCCAAGCTCGTAGGCGCGTCCGCCGCAGCAGGCCTCGTCAGCGCCCAGGATACCGACGTCGACGCCGGCATCCAGGAGCAATTGCAGTCCGCCCCGGGCCACCGGCCAGAGCTCTTCGTCGAAAGAGTATCGGCAGCCGGCATAATAGACGACCCCGGCGCTTTCCTCGTTGAGGTTTTTAACGTCCAGTCCTTCCGCCCACTTACCTCTGTCTGTCTTGGAAGACTGCATCATGTTGTCCTCTTTCCTGAGGCCTTCGATGACAACCATGTGGGCCGGGAGCAGCTGGCCTTCCTCGACGCATTTAATCCTGAGCTCCTGCATCAGCTGTAATGGCTCCAGGTCCTGCTGGACTTTACAGGAGATATCGCAACTGCCGTCCATCTGGCACCTGTAAAGTACGTCCAGGAAGGTATCGTCGATTTCTATCCTTTCCTGAAGGAGCGAATATGCCATGTTGAATTTCCCGCTGGATGCGTAGGCATGCCACAGGTAGTGGGAAAGGGACGGGCAGCCCTCTATAAAATCCGTATTCTGCATATATCTGTAAGGTATCCACTTGCAGTAGGAACACCGGGTGCATCTCTGCATATCGTGGGTATAATCCTGCCAGGTCATTTTTACCTCCTCAGCTTTCCTGTCCTTAGAAGCACAGTTTCCCCGGATTGAGGATGCCATTGGGGTCGAATATCTCTTTTATTTTTCTCTGCATGGTGAGAGTGCCCGCGGCGCGCTGGTAGGCCGGGTCTTTCCAGGCTCCGTAGGGTCGGGAGAAGAAGCCGCCCATGCCGGCTATTTCTTCGCTGGCGGCGCTGACGAGTTGTTTGACCGCTTCCGACTCTTTAGCCGGGTCGTAATACAGATTGAACTCGCAGTGGCAGCTGGTGCCCTGTACTATCGGCTGAACGTAAACGCCGATATCTCCTGCCGGATAATCGTGCCGCTGTGACAGGTCGGGCATAGCCGCGACGAAATCCGGGGTCTTATCGAGGGTTGTCAGGAAAAAGATATCCTGAAAGCCACCCTTGAGCCTCGTTTTCCAGTAAGGCTCGGGGTAGGGTTTTGTAAGTATTTTCGCTACTTCTTCTGCGTTTGCTCCAGGTATGACGACTTCCGACTTCAAACCGCATGACTCAGCCATAGCCTTGAAATCGGCTTCCTCGTAGGCCACTTTTTCCCCGGGCAGTACGCCGTAGCCCTCAAAGCTGATGAATAAAGTCCATTTCGGCAAGACTTTATTAAATTCCTGAATCTCGCGGGGCGAGCCGCCGAGCAGGCAGGCCAGATTGAGGCCGTTCAGGATAAAGAGCCTGCCGCCCAGCCTGAACTTCAACGGCTTATAGATTAAGTCAATCAGGGGTTCAATGCTGTCCGACGGCACTAAAAGAACGCGACTTAACTTGGATAGATAGCAGCATTTGAGGGTCGCCCAGGTTACAATGCCGATGGTGCCCTGCGCTCCCGAGAGCAGCCTCTGAAAATCGACATGACTGTGCCCGAAGGGATTCATCTGGACCCGGCCTAATTCCCACTGCTCCTCGACGGTATCCGGTCCGGAGGCCTCGCCGGTCCTGAACCTGTCCCCGGTCCCGAAGACGACCTCCGCACAGAGCAGGGGGTCGGCGCTGTCCCAGTGATGGGACGGCATGGTAATCGGTTCCCTTTCCAGCAGGCTGCCGATTACCGATTTGGTGCTGCGGGGGGCCAGGGGCATGTAAGCGCCGAGGCCTTTCTTTTCCAGTTCCGGCTGGAGTTCACCGTACGTGACGCCGGGCTCGACCATGGCCAGTTTGTTCCGAGAGTCAATCCTGATTATCTTCTTCATCCGGCTCAGGTCGACGACGACGGCCCCATCGACGCCGGGAACGGTGTCTCCCCGAGAGTGAGGGGCCCCCGAGCTCACCGGCACGAGTGGAGTTCCGGTCTCGTTGGCCCACTTCACAATCGCCTGGACCTCTTCAGCGTTACCCGGCCTGACGACACATCTGGGTTGTTTTTGTGGAACAAAGCTGGAGTCCCGGGAGTAATTATGCAGGGTTTCCGGCCTATCGAGGACATTGCTGCTGCCGATAATCTTTACCAGTTCTTTTTCGGCCATCCTCAGCCTCCTTTTCGAGTCGCAATACCAGGAATATATTTATTGTAATGTCGTAGTACGATTATTACCAAATTATGCCATCGCTCCTGTAACTCTGTCAACCCCGTAAAAATATTGACGGGGTATCTGATTACAGCTATTATCTGAATGGAATAGGCCACACAGGAGATGAGAAGACCGTGGAAAAGACGCCCCTTTTAGACGAGTATTACAGGTTGTGGTTGTTGCTCTCCCAGACCCGGTCGGCGATATTCAAGGTCAGGCATAAAAAGGTGGGACAATACCTTCATCCCAACCAGGCGGCGGCCCTGGTTTCTATCTGGGCGCTCGAAGGGCAGGTAACCCCGGCCACATTATCACGCCGCCTTTTCCTGGAACCTCACACGGTATCCGAGCTCATTATCAGGATGGAAAAGAAAGGGCTTGTCACCAAGAGAAAAGATAAGAAGAGGGGCAATATTGTCAGGATTTCCATAACGAAAAAGGGGCGGGAAGTCTGCCGCCGGGCAATGGGGCAGGACTTAATCCGCGGCATCATTTCCTCGTTGCCCGATGAGCAGCGGGAGCAGCTGTGGTCGTCTTTATCAATATTGTACCGCGAGGCGTTGAAAGAGCTCGGCATGGAAGGCGAGACGTTACTCCTGCCCTGATGACGGGAAGATACTCCTTATTTATGGGTGATGGGTGGTATGCAGGGTAGGGGGGACACACCCGGCTATTATGGTGCGTCGGAGATTTCCCACATCCTCACATTATCAAAGGCCATATGCGTGCCGTTCTCACCGCTGGTAAGAAGGCCAATGCCGTTATCGCCGACAATCTCCGGAAATTCGCCTTTTATCGTCTCAAGCAGGTGGTCATTGACATAAAGCTCAATAGTCCCGTTTCGGCAAATCACTTTGAGCCTG
>JAUWZF010000243.1 GCA_030615475.1 Dehalococcoidales bacterium
GTGGGCAGTATTTCCGGTATCGGGGTATCGGCAATTACCGGGAAGCCCCAGTTGATGGCCCCGGCGCCATTGGCGTACCATTCGTCAGTGACAGTTCCTAGAGTCATGGCGAAGGCGAAAACACGGTCTTTATTATAGATAAGAACCTTTCTATAGTCACCAGGCTCAATGCCACCGAAGGTAAGAGCGGCCCTGGTAGCAAAGCCGGCGGCAAACGCGGTGGCGCTGACATCGGGACCGAAGGAGACCAATCGCGTTCCCCAGCCAATCTGCACCCCTGCTTCCACAAGCTGCTCTGAGAAACTCTTACCGTTATCATTAGCTGACATAAAGACATAAAGGTTCTTTTTCTGGAGTTCCTCGGCAATATTCTTGGCTATCTCGGGGGTCGGCGCCGCGCCCAATATGGCGGCAAAGCCGGGGGCAGTGCCGTCAACAAACTCAACGCCCCTCTTCCTGAGGATGATATCATCGGCGGCACCCAACCAGATATTACTATCGACAGGGTCTTCCCCTGTGGTATAGAAATCCGGCTGCTCCAGATACCGTATCGCTTCGATGATTTCCTCAGCCCAGAAGGTTAACATACCGGCATCAAGGACAGGCCCCAGGTAGGGTAGATGGTGTTCTTCTTTCACCAGTGGTGGCAGCAGGGCCTTACACTTTTTCAGCACTGCTTCCATGTCACCCAGTTTTTCTACCTTCATGCCTGAAATACCGTAGATAACCGGTAGATAGTAGGCGGTATTGGGGAAGCCGACCGGTTCTTTGGCGCCCCATTTGTCCATCGCTTGCTGCCATTTCTTATCAGCCTGGTCAACAATCTTGTGAGCACCTCTGATGGCTGCCGATGCAATTATTTTAGACATATCCTCATAACCTCCTTATCACTGTGATGCTGGAGCTTAAACTTTATCCAGCTCGCGTCTCATTTCCATATCGTAGAGTACTCTCTCCCTGGCCTTGTCAATGCCCAGGGCTTTGCGCTTCTTATCAATGTGTGCAATCATTTTTTGGGCGGCTTCAATCGGGTCAATTACAAAGTCCCACATACCGCCATACTTTTCTTCCATGTCCTTGAAAAGGTAATCGGTAACTTCCTTGCTGCCTTCGGTTGGCCAGGTCACGCCGAATACGGTGTACACGCCGGAGGCAACAAAGTACTGGCCGATGGAGATAGCTTTCTCGCTCATCCACTCCGGCGCCGCGCCGGCAACCGGCAGGTCGCTGATGTCGTCGCCCAGTCCGCCGTCTTTTACCACGGCTGTCGCGGCCATCAGGATGCGGCTGTTATCCACGCAGGAGCCCATGTGCAGTACCGGGGGAATACCCACGGTTTCACAGACCTCCGCCAGGCCTTTGCCGGCATATTTAGCGGCGGCTTCGGGAACCATGAGCCCGGCCATGCCGCTGGCCATGGCGCTGCAGCCGGTCTGAAGCACGATAACATCGTTTTTGATCAGCTCTTTGACCATGGCAACGTGCGCCTGGTTGTGTTCCCAGCGGGCATTATTGCAGCCGACAACCCCGGCTATTCCCCTGATTCGGCCGTTAATGATATTGTCATTCAGCGGCCGGTAGGAGGCACGAAACAGCCCGCCCAGCAGGTAGTTGATGGTCTCGTGACTGAATCCGGCGATGAGATTATGCTTCTCCTGGGGAATAAGGATGTTCTTACCCCGGTTGGGGAAGTTCTCAATCGCCGCCTTGACTACCTCTTTAGCGCCGTTTACGGCGTCGTGCTCGTTAAACTCGATGTGTAGCGCGTCCTTCATCTTGGCTTTAGGTGATGTGGTGATAATCTTGGTGTGGTAGCACTGGGCGATGTCCGGCAGGGACTCCATGATGCACTGTACGTCCACTACCATGGCATCGACAGCCCCGGTAACCAGTGCCAGCTCCTGTTGAAGGAAGGTGCCGGCCAGTGGTACGCCGTGGCGCATCAATATCTCGTTGGCCGTGCAGCAGATACCGGCCAGGTTTATCCCTTTGGCACCTTTGGACTTGGCCAGTTCTATCATCTCCGGTTCCCGGGCAACGGCGACAATCATCTCGGAGAGCAATGGCTCGTGACCGTGAATAATGATGTTGACTTCGTCTTCCTTAAGGACGCCGAGGTTTACCTCACTGAGTACGGGAGCCGGGGTGCCGAAGAGTATATCCTGGAGCTCGGTAGCAAGCATGCTGCCGCCCCAGCCGTCGGCTAGGGATGCCCGCACGCCCTGTGTCAACAGGTTTGCGTAGTCCTGGTCAACACCGGCATGGGTGCGGTGCATAATTTCCACGATTTCTCTATCGATACCGCGCGGCATAACCCCTTGCTGCCGCCATATCTCCTGCCGCTTAAGAGGCGCTCTCTTAGCGAACAGAATTTCGCCTTCCTGCCTGCCGTATTCGGCCAGGGCCTTCTCCCCGATTTCTACGGCTATATCGCTGTTGCTGCGGTCGCCGATTTCAATGCCCCATTCCAGGGCCAGCGCCAGCAGTTTCTGCTCGTCTCTTATCTGGTAGCCGGGAGCTTCGCCCTTGGCGGCGGCAATGAATAGCTCGGCCACACCCCGACCGTGGTCAGAGTGGGCGGCTGCGCCTCCGGCAACCATGCGGATGAAGTTGCGGGCGGCAATGGTCTCGGCCGTAGCGCCGCAGATGCCCCGCCTCTTCTTCTTATCCTCCGCGGTTTCCTCCTTGCCTTTAGCCAGGGGTACCCGGCAGGGCCCCATGCTGCAG
>JAUWZF010000244.1 GCA_030615475.1 Dehalococcoidales bacterium
CGCTGCTGGCGGCTATCGGCGCCTTTGCGGCACTGGTGACCGAGTGCACCATCGAGGTGGAGAAGGTAGAAGAGAAAAAGAAGAAGTAGGGCGGTCCGGGATTGCACCGGCATCTATATTCTATACCATCGTTAGAGCAGGTCTGCATGGTAGAAATAATTTTAACAAGGCACGGTGAAACGGATTGGAATACGGCTGAGATTTTCCGAGGCCGGGCCGATGTCGATTTGAACGAGACGGGATTAAAACAGGCGGAACTGCTGGGGGAGTATCTGAGCGGTGAGAAAATCGACTTCGTTTACTCCAGCCCCCTGAAACGGGCCGTGCAGACCGCCGAAGCTATTGCCCAACCCCATACGTTGGACGTAAACACCGTCCAGAACCTGATAGATTTCGATTACGGGGAGTGGCAGGGGCTGGCTCATCGGGAGGTCAGAGATAAGTATCCGGAGCTTTACCAGGACTGGCTGGATACTCCCGAGCAGGTGAGAATACCGGGCGGTGAAAGCCTGGAGGATGTCAGGAGCCGGGCCATGCCTTTCGTGGAGGACGCGGTGATGAGATGCAGGGAGGGGAGAATTGTCTTCGTGTCGCATCGCGTGGTGAACAAGGTGCTCATCTGCGCTTTACTGGGACTGGGAAACGCTCACTTCTGGAATGTAAGGCTGGATACAGGTGGTATTAGCCGTTTTAATTGTGGTGACGGCAGAGTCGTGCTTATCAGCCACAATGATACCTCTTATTTGAAACCTGTTCAGAGTATTCCTCCGGGCGATTTCTGATTTTTAGCCTGCTCTTTACAGAGTCGGCTATGGGGTTTACAATACTTATATAGCAACTCTTAGAAACGGGGGTGAATGAGCGTGGATATTGTATGGTTCCGTGACCTGGTAATTTGCATTTTCGGTCTTGGTGCGGCGATAGCCGTTATAATTCTGGCGGTACTGGCTATAATTCTTTATGTAAAAATTCAACCTATAATCAAGTCCGTTAAGACAACTACCAGGACCGTGGAAAACATCTCTTCCTGTGTGGAAGAGGAAGTGGTCAAGCCTCTGGCCCAGGTAGCCGCTTTCGTCCAGGGTATCCGGCAGGCAGCCGGTATGTTCAGTAGATTTACCAAAAAGAAGGAGGAAGATTAGAATGAGTGATAAAGATTCTGGAAGCAGCTTTGCCATCGGTTTTCTCATCGGCGCTATCGCCGGTGTGGCTATCGGCTTTCTCTACGCTCCCAAAGCCGGCAAGGAGACCCGGGCGATGTTGAGGGAGAAGGCGGGAGAAATTAAAGAAAAAGCCGGCGAAGTAACCGAAAAAGCGAAAGATGCGGCTGTAGAGGCTGGAAAGAGAGTGCGAGAGAAGTTCGGGCATAAGGAAGAATAAGGCAAGATAAAGCCCCTTTCTTTGTATGTCCAAGATAGATAGTTGAGTGCCGTAATAATTGACGAATGCATTAGTTAAACACTGGCGCCTGGTAGCTTTAGCACTGGGTATCATTGTATTTATCTGGGTTCTCTACCTGTTCAGAACCTTTGTACTTCCTTTTGCCATCGGTATGGTTCTTGTCTACCTTATGATGCCCCTGGTAACCTGGCTGGAAAAGAAGTTACCTCCCCGTAAGAAATGGCCGGGTGTCAAACGGGTCTTTTCCGTAGTAGTCGCTTTTATACTGCTTATTGCCCTTATCGGCGGTTTTACCTATATCGTGGTTACGGCTGTCGTCGATGCTTCGGTGATGCTGGTAGAAAGTGCCCCTTACTTCATCGGTCAGAGTATCCTGCGGGTGCAGCAATGGGTTGAAGGAGTAATCGCCAATTTACCCGTGGGAATACAGGAAGAATTGACCCATGAGCTTATTCAGGGCGGTGTCTCTCTGGGCAAATCCATACGCGATGCTTTATTGGGCGCGATTCCGTCTATCCCCCGCACCTTCAATCTGATTCTTGGTTTTGCCGTATTGCCCTTTTTCCTTTTTTATATATTGAAGGACTCGGAGAAGCTCAAGAAGGGTTTGTCTTCGGCATTGCCTGCAGGTGTCGCCTGGCATGGCCGGAACGTGGTCAATATTATTGAGAAGGTGCTGGGGAGGTATATCCGGGCCCAGATAATGCTGGGACTTATTGTCGGGTATTTTTCTTTCCTCGGGCTGTTGCTGCTTGATGTCCCCTTCAAGCTGGCACTGGCCCTGCTGGCGGGTGTGTGCGAGCTTATCCCGACGCTGGGCCCCTGGATTGCTGGCGCGGTGGCGGTGGTAGTCGCCCTGGCAATGGCGCCGGATAAAGCGATATGGGTGGCTGTTCTCTACGTAGGTATCCAGCTGGTGGAGAATAATCTGCTGGTGCCCAAAGTCCAGAGCGCCTATCTGCGTATCCACCCGGCTGTGATGATAGTCCTGCTTGTCCTCGGGGCTTATGTCGCCGGAATCTGGGGGATACTGTTAATCGGGCCGCTGACGGCTACGCTTGTAGAGATTTTCAAGTACGTGCGCGAACAATATTATGCACAAAATCCCCCTGAAGAAGCCGAGCCTGCCGAAACAGCTTAATCCCCCTCCCCTCGTTGTTATCTTTTCCCACCCTAACCGCCCTCGTATACATGGTTGGATTATATTGTTAAATCTAATTTTAATTGAAGGGACTTTTTGCTTTTTGTTTTCCTCTTTTTCATACGTTCAGCTTGGAATCTAATCATGTCGTCAAGTTTTTCGTACATTTC
>JAUWZF010000099.1 GCA_030615475.1 Dehalococcoidales bacterium
GGCCCATGAGCTGCCCCGGCCAGTGCCTGTACTGCCCGACCTACTCCGACGCTCCGCAGAGCTATACACCGGAGTCGCCGGCGGTGCTGCGCGCCAGGACGTGCGATTATGACGCCCGGCAACAGGTGGAGTTACGCTTGAGGATATTTACAGAAATGGGGCACCCCACGGATAAAATCGAGCTGATAATCATGGGAGGCACCTTTCTGGCTCATCCCCTCGATTACCAGTATCAATTTATCAAGGACTGCTACGACGGACTTAACGGCGTGGCATCGGCCGCGCTGGAAGAAGCCAAGAGAGTCAACGAGACGGCCGCGAACCGCTGCACGGGACTGTGCATCGAGACCCGGCCGGACTGGTGTGGACAGGCGGAAGTCGAGCGGATGCTGGAGTTCGGCGCCACGCGGGTCGAACTCGGCGTGCAGACCCTTGACGACGATATCTATCGCCTGGTGAGGCGGGGACACGGGGTGGAGGAAGTGGTCAGGGCCACCGCCCTGCTACGGGAACATGGTTTCAAGGTCTATTACCACTGGATGCCGGGACTCCCCGGCTCGACCCCGGAGAAAGACCTGGAGATGTCCCGGGCGCTTTTTGCCGATGAACGCTTTAAGCCGGACGGCCTGAAGCTGTATCCCACCATGGTAGTAGAGGGCACCGAGCTGGAGAAATGGTACCGGGAAGGGCGCTACCAGCCTTATGACAATGAAACGATGGTTAATCTGATCATCGGTATAAAATCTATTGTTCCCAAGTATGTCAGGATTTCCCGGGTACTGCGCGATATTCCGTCCAAGTTCATCGTCGCCGGACTCAAGGACTCGCTGCGGGATATCGTCAGGGAGAGAATGAAGCAGGACGCCATCGAGTGCCGTTGCATAAGGTGTCGTGAGTACGGTCACCGGGCGCGGGCCGGCTGGGAGATAGGCCGACCTCATATGGTCAGGATGGACTATGATGCCTCGGACGGTAAAGAGGTCTTCCTGTCCTTTGAGGACGAAAGGGAGACGCTGTTCGGTCTGTTGCGAATGAGGGTTCAGTCACGCCCCATCCCGGCACTGGGGCAGGGGATAAACGGTAATCTAGCCCTCATCAGGGAGCTGCACGTTTTCGGTCCCGAGGTCCCTCTCACCGAACAGATAACGGGGGCCGCCCAGCACAAGGGACTGGGTAAGGCTTTGCTCCGGGAAGCGGAGCGGATTGCCCTTGACGAGTTTCAGGCTGGCCAGGTGATAGTCCTGAGCGGTACTGGCGCGAAAGAGTACTACCGCACCGAGTTCGACTATCGCTCGCAGGGCGACTATTTGGTTAAGACCCTGAGACATCAGGGTTAATCATCCTGGCATCAGGGACTGCGCTGTCGTGTTTTTCCCTGGTTTTCTGCTTGTTGCTGCTCTCTGGTCTGATTGGCGGATACCGTATCGGGCTTTCCTGTTTCGGCGTCAGTCCGTTCTCGGTTCTGTTCCTGGTTCGCCGCTCGGACCTGTACCTGTACCGTGATGTTTTCTGATTCCGGCGCCTGAATGGCTGTGCTTAATCTCAGTCTTTCCCTGACCTCTACCTGTACTCGGTTCATTACGGTTTCTTCATCGGGGACATCACCGAGGGCGTTTTTCTCCCTGAGTTTCTCGAGAGCCCTCTGGTACTTCTTCACCGAGTTCTCGATGGCGTTTTCGATGGCCTGCCGGGCGTTCTCGGGGACTTCTTCATAGACTCCACTCAAGGTCTCCAGGCGGTTGGCCGTGGAATGGGCTAAACGCTGTTGAATGGCGGTGATGTCAATGCCTTTTTCCTCGGCAAAGGCGGCCATTTCTTCTTCCAGTGCGGCAATCCTGGCGGCGTAATCCAGGGCTTCCTCGACATCGGCGGTCACGTTATCGGAAGCTCGCACCCTGGCCCTTTCCAGCCGGTTCTCAATGGTGTCCGCGGCAATGTCAATAGCCCTTTCCGGTCTTCCTTTAGCCAGCGCCCTCAGGGCGTTTATCTGACCGTTCATGGAAGCTGTCCTGGCACGCGTAAGTGCCCCCCTGTCCTGTTCCGAGACCTGGTCTTTGACCCTGTCCAGAACTTTTATGTGTTTGGCGGTGGCTAAGGCCACTGTCTCCGAAATATTATCGGAGAGGCCCTGCTGTACGGCTGCTTCCAGTCTTTCATTGACCATGGCCATAAATCCATCGTAACCGTTGGCGGCGCGTTCCATTTCCCTTACCCTGTTTTTGGCAGCCATAGCCCGGGCTTCAGCCAGTCGCTCTTCGGCGTATTGCAGGGCTTTCCTGGCCTTGGCCTCGTTACCGAAGGTGAAGAACATACCGATGTTTTTACCCCATGTGTCCAGGAAGTAAAAGGGACTATCCGGTGTAAGACCCGGGTCGGGGAGTTCTTCATCCTGGGCGTAAGCGGTGCCACCGAAGAAGAGTGACGTGATGAGAAGGCAGGAGACTAATATTATTCTCAACAGGTTCTGTTTCATGGTCGACCTCCCGTTTTGAAAAAGAGTCCTTACTGTATTGTATAACGTAACGGGTGTCGTTTGGTTAGTTCTGGCATGAGAAAAAAGTCCCTGGTAAATAGGTAATTCAACGGTCTGAGTTCAGCCCCTGCCAAGCTGCCGCAGCCTGTCGTCACTGATGCCGAAGTGGTGGGCGATTTCATGCCGGACTACCCGCTGTACCTCGGCGATAATCTGATCATCATTTTTGCATATGGCCTCAATCGGTTTCTGGAAGATGGTTACCTTATCCGGCGTGACGAATCCGTAGCCGAGGCTGCGCCGGGTCAGGGGCACACCTTCATAAAGACCGAGCAGGGTTTCACCCCGCTTTCCCTCCAGTACCCGCAGTTGAGCGTGCGTTGGCTCGTCGGCCACCACCACATCGATGTTTTCCAGCCTTTCCCGGAATTCTTCGGGCAGGCTTTCGATTGCTTTAGCTACGAGCCATTCAAACTTTTCGGTGTCCATTATTCCTGGATTTCCTTAGTGACCAGATTACATACAGAAATATAAAATAGGCGCTGGCGCTGGAAAGTATTATCATCCAGCTTATTACCTTGCTAAAGAATGGGTCGGCCTGCGTCGAGATGATGAAGCGGTAAAAATGGACAACCCCGGCCAGAAGCCCTGCACCGAACGTCACTGTTAATCCGATTGAGAAAGGCAGACTTTTGATTTTTCCAGGCTTGAATACGAGATAAGAAATCAGGACGTCAGAGCCGATAAGCGCTATGATAAGAGGCACGAAAACAAGCACGGTTTTTGGCGTGGGTATGACAACTATCTGCCAGATTGCGCGGATAACTATAGCTATAACGACCATCGAGAAGGTAATGATGCACCATATTTTCAGGCGTGAAGAGTTCATAGTATCATTTCCCTCCCGGTTGGTGGTTGGTCCTTCTTCATTTGCCCTCTACGTCTCTTCCAGTTGTGCCAGGTCGAATCTCATGCCGTCCCGCGCGGCGATGACCCTGACCCCGGTCTTCCGGGATAGGTCTTCGGCTATCAGCCACGGCTTTGCCTGCCATACGTGCAGGCCGAAGTGGCTTAAAATAGCTACCCCGGGCTTTATCTCTTTAATTATGCGTTCGACATCCGGTATGGAAAGGTGGTCGATGGGTGGCCTGGGCTCCGTGAGCATCATGTTGATGATAATTAGCTCGCTGGCATAGCTCCGGTACAGGCCGTCGAAATACCGTGTATCGGCAATATAGGCGAAGGTATGCTCGGAAGCTTGAAAAACCATGCCGTAGGTCTCCACCGGGTGCACGTGCCTGACCGACGTGGTGAAGGTTACGTTACCGGTTGTGTACGATTTTTCAGCCTCCAGTACCACGATATCTTCAACGTAGTTTTTCAGGTACGAGAAGATAACCGGTTCATGTTCCAGGGCGTCGGCGGGGGCGAATAAACAGCCGTGCCGGTTAAAGCCGCCGTTGGTCATGGCTTCAATCATGACGTTGATATCCGCCGCATGGTCCAGGTGGCGGTGCGACAGTATAATGGCGCTCAGTTTTTCCGCGTTCAGTTTTCTCCTGGTGGACTGAACGATGCTGCCCGGGCCGGGGTCGACGAGTATTTCGGTGCCGTTCAAACTCAGCCAGAGGCCGCCTGAGGCGGCCAGTTGCCGGCTCACCATGAAGCGGGCACCGGCGGTTCCAAGAAAGGTAATAGTATCGGCTGAATTGCTGAGATTCTTCATGTTCGGTAAAACCACTTCTAGAATAAAAGATAGTGTCTATTTTTACAATCGGGTTCCCCAGATAGCAATTGATTTTGACAATTTTATTTTCCCGTATATATACTTAGGTAGGCAGACATGTATCCTTTGATACACGTGTCCGGAGATTCATTCTGGTACGACAGGAGGTAGAGAACAATGGAAAAACAAGCGACGACTCCCCGTGGTAATCTCGAGGCTTTGCTTAAGAGTTGTCCGGATGCCATTCTCGCCATCAACGCCGAATGATTTATTAAATTCGCCAATAATGAGGCCTGTAAGCTCACAGAACGTAATATGAATGAGCTTATTGGCGAAAGCATCGTTGAGGTCTACGAGAATATAGAGGCCGCCCGGGAAGCCAACCGTAAAATCTACGAGGCCGGCGGGACGGTTCACGACATGGAAACCACCACGAAGACAAAAACAGGCAAGATAATTCCGGTGCGTGTTTCGGCATCACATCTCTATGATAGTGCCGGCAAGTATATCGGCGGAGTCGGCTACTTTGCCAAGTACCGGCCCTGGAGTGGTGCCGAGGCTCAGGTTAAGGCTCGCGTCGATGAGCTGGAGGCCAGGCTAGATAAGTGGAAGGCGCTGGCAGCCCCCGTTTTCGAGCTGTACCCGGGGCTTTCCATTATGGTCATCGTCGGCCATCTCGATGTTGACCGCTTTGAAGACATCATCACCAATCTGCTCAATCATGTTGAGAAGTTCAAGACGCGGGTGATATTGCTCGACCTGGCCTCAGCTATTGTGGACGATGGTGAAGTCGCCAAACAGTTCGCCAAGACGATACGTACCGTGCGGTTGCTTGGAGCGGACTGTATTATCGCCGATATGCAGACCACCCTGGCCCGGGCGTTGGAACCGCTCATGGCTGATCTGGGCTCCGTGAAGTCTTACAGTTGCATGGAGATTGCTCTGGAAGAGGC
>JAUWZF010000207.1 GCA_030615475.1 Dehalococcoidales bacterium
ATGAGCCTGTCAACCGGCAGCGTCACGCCCGTTAACGGAGAGACCGCCTCGGCTATACTTTCCATTACGGTAGCCGAATGGGCATCCTCCAATATGTACCAGATGAACGTTGACGGGTCATGCGCCGACCCGTCTATCAACAAGGTTACCAACATCAACCTGGATATACAGCCTCCGGCCGAGCATGGGCCCGGTATCTCGCTATCGCAGTCCTACGCACAGGTAGGCGATACCATTACCATTACCGGGGCCAACTTCCCGCCAGCATGTAACGGAGCAAACGTTACTATTATGGAGGCTTTTACCACCACCGATTTGCAGACGACACCGGCTGCCATTACCATCAGTAACGGCGGCTTTACCGGAACGTTTATCACACCCAGCCTGCCCTCCGGTAACTACCGTATTAAAGCCATCGTGGCAAGCACCGGCGACTTTGCCGAGAGGTCCTTCCAGATTATGGGGACAGGAGAAACCTTTTCCCTGGGAGTCTCACCGCCGTCGACAACCGTAGCCACGGAGGAAGGGAGAAACTCTTCATCGGTCTCGGTAAACATCTTCTCCATGGGCGGCAGCAGTTCTACAGTTAACCTGGCCCTGGAGGGCGTGCCTGACTGGCTGACGTACCAGTTCGGCAATCTCACGGTCAATACCGCCGCCTCCGGCGCTAACGCCATCTCGGTACCGGCCGGCGGTTCAGCCTCACAGAATCTGAATCTGACCGTCAGCATGACGGCACCACCCGATACCTACTCCATAACCGTCAGGTGCTGGATAACGGACGGTGCCGAGCAAAGAGTCTCCCTGGACCTGGTCGTACAGCCGCCGGAAGGGTTCGGCATGACACAATTCACGCTGAGTCCCACCTTCGGTCAGGTCGACCAGGTAGTGAACTTCTCCGGCTCAGGTTTTACGGGCTGCACGCCGAGCCAGGTGACCGAACTCAGGTTCGGCCCGGTTGATTTACTTACCGACCAGAGTATAGCTACTATTTACGTACCGACCTCGGGTGATTCCGAGGGCAGGTTCTCCGGGACCTTCCGCGTCCCGTCTACACTTGGTCCCGGCACCTATTTTGTTGATATCAGAGTGGGCTGGCCATCCGCTAACACGACACCCACTGATAAGTTCTCCAGTAAATCATTTACCATAACCGGAAGTGGTGATACCTTCGTGATTCAGGCATCCCCTTCGTCCCTCTGGGTCGAGCAGGGCAACCAGATAAGCACCATGATAATGGTACAGGCGGTAGGTTCCACCTCACCGACGGTAATTCTTTCGGTTGAAGGTTACCCGTCCGGCATTACTGCCAGCTTTACCTCGGACAATGTCACGGCACCTCCCGGTAGTATCGCCAGTACCGACCTCAACCTGAATATCAGCGAATGGATGCCCGCCGGCCACTACTCTTTTACTATTAAAGGTCAATTCGGCAGTGAAGAGGTGAACCGCATCCCCATTGAGATTTACATAGCCCCACCCGCCGGTTTCGAAATGGCCTCCATATACCTCAATCCAACCGTAGGCTCAGCAGGGACATGGATAACCATCAGCGGCAGCAGCTTCTCGGAGAACACCTCTCTGGCAAACCTGTATTTCGGACCGCCCAACGTACAGAACGACCAGATTGCCAACGGTACACTGCCGGCTATGACCACGGATGGCAGCGGAGCCTTCTCGGCCGTGTTTCAGGTACCGGCCGGTCTAACCCCCGGAACGTACCCGATAGAAGCCGTCGTGGGCACCTACCCTTACGACAGGAGAGCCATGGCCTATTTTACATTTATCAGCGACCAGGCGACCTTCAATATCAACGTCTCGCCGATGATGATACATACCGCACCGGGTGAACCCGTCGGCACCACGGTAAACGTACAGTCGTTTGGCGGGTCTTCAGCCATTGTTACCCTCAGCGTCGAGGCGCCGCCGACAATCGAGTGGCGCTTCGATGGAGGCGCCTGGCAGGCATCCGCCAATGTATCGCCATCCATAGGCAGCACCTTGATGGCGTCCCTGGAAATCCAGCCCAAGGCATCCACGTCTATGGGACATTTCTCACTGGCTGTTAAAGCCGTGTCAGGAAATACGACAGAAATACGCAACCTGGAACTTGACGTCGGGGCATCCGCCGACTACGACATGCCGATATTCTCAATTAATCCGAATACCGGCACGGCGGGCACCAACGTATCTTTCAGCGGCTCCAACTTCCCCGCCAGCGAAAATATTACCAGAATCACCTTCGGCGGCGCCGATATAACCCTGGCGCAGACAATTACCGTATCGCCGCAGCGCACATTCTCCGGCGCGTTTACCATACCTAACACCGTGAACAATCAGCCTTTAGCTCCCGGAACATATCCCGTCAGGGTATTCGTAGGAGAGGTACAGGCCGACGCTATGTTCAATGTGTACGGCGACGATGACACTTTTATACTCAGTCTCTCGCCCAATTTCCTGCAGGGAGAGCCCGGCAGCTTGCCGGAGACCTCAGGTATACTCAAAGCGCTGGGCGGCGCCGCACCAACGGTCAAAGTGGCCGTGAAAGGCCTGCCGCCAGGTGTTATTACGGAATGGAATGGTATTAACCAGCCCATTTTTAACATCAGCGCCCCACCGGGAGGCCAGAACAGCTTCAGACTGATGCTGGTCCTGCCCGGTATGATTCCCATGGGTCAATACCCGGCCACGCTTGAGGGCTGGGTTGATACCAACCAGAACAATATCTGGGATAGTGATGAAAAAATCACCCGTGTCAACCTTGAGCTATCGATTATGCCGCCGATGGGCTACAACATGGGTATGCTTTCACTCAGTCCTACGTACGGCCAAGTCGGCGACACGATAACCTTCAGCGGTTCCGGATTCTTTAGGAACACCCCGGTCACGAGCCTGACCTTTGCCAACACTAATGTACTCACGGCAAATATCACAACCTCCGATGACGACACTGGCTCCTTCTCCGGTGTATTTACCGTCCCCGATACCGCTTGGGGTAATCCGATGGGGCCCGGGCGATATCCGGTTGATGTCGTCGTGGGCACCTACCCCGACGACCGCATGGGCGGATTCGATTTCCAGGTAGTTTCCT
>JAUWZF010000169.1 GCA_030615475.1 Dehalococcoidales bacterium
ATGCACTATCTCTCCGGCATATCTGATGCCCTTGCCCTTATAGACATCGGGGGGGCGGATGGCCCTGATTTCCGCCGCCATCTCGCCGACGTCTTCTTTATTGATGCCGCTGACCTTAATCCGGTTGTTTCCTTCCACGGCTAGAGTTATTCCCGGCAGGGGTGCTACCTCTACCGAGTGCGAAAAGCCGATGCGGAGCACCAGTTTTTCGCCGACCTTCTCGGCGCGATAGCCCACGCCGATTATTTCCAGCGTCTTCTCAAAGCCTTTGGACACCCCCTCCACCATGTTCGCCAGGAGGCTCCGCGTCAGCCCGTGGTAGGCACGGTGCTTCTTATTCTCACTCGGCCGGGTCACGGTCAGGGTATTACCCTCCAGGTTGACGAGCATTTCAGCGGGCAGGGAGCGGCTGAGCTCGCCTTTGGGGCCCTTTACGGTAACGCTCTCCCCCGTGATATTCACCGTCACTCCTGTCGGTACCGCTATCGGCATTTTCCCTACTCTAGACATACATCACTCCAGAAGTGGTTTACCATACATAACATAATAGTTCTCCGCCGGAATCCTGGTGCCAGGCTTGCTGTCCCGTTCTGAGACCACCGGAAGTGGAGATGATAGCAATACCCAGGCCGCCGTAAACGCGTGGAATCTCCTTCTTCTGCACGTATACCCTCAATCCTGGCTTGCTGACGCGCTTCAGTCCCGAAATGACCGGTTTATTGTCATCCAGATATCTGAGCTGTATTTTAATTACCCGGTGCGGCTTGCCCTTGACTACCTCGTAATCGGTAATGAAGCCTTCCTCCTTGAGGATTCTGGCAATCGAAAGTTTTATCTTGGAGGTGGGCACCAGCACACTATCATGCTGCACCATGATGGCGTTTCTTATTCGGGTTAACATATCAGCGATTGGGTCTGTGACTGTCATACCTAATATATTCCTTCTTTAGCTTACCAGCTAGATTTTCTTACTCCCGGCAGCTGGGCTTCCAGGGCCAGTTGCCGGAAGCATATCCGGCATACGCCGAACTTGCGCATATAGGCGCGAGGCCGACCGCACAGTTTACACCGGTTATACTGCCGTACCGGGTATTTAGACGTTCGACCGGCCTTGGCTACCATTGACTTCTTGGCCATAACTAACTCACTCCATCCTTGGCGAAGGGCATCCCCAGCAATTCAAGCAGGTGTTTGCCGTCCTCGTCTTTCTCAGCCGTGGTGATAATGGATATTTCCATTCCTCTCACCTTGTCAATCTTGTCGTAATCTATTTCCGGGAACAGTATTTGTTCCCTGAGCCCCAGTGTAAAATTGCCGCGGCCGTCGAAGGAGTCCGGGGAAACCCCCTGGAACTCGTGCATGCGCGGGAGTACCGCATTCACCAGTTTATCGAAGAAGTCATACATGCGTTCACCCCGCAGCGTTACCTTCAGGCCGATGGGCATCCCCGTCCTTAATCGGAAAGAGGCGATGGATTTTCTAGCACGGGTAGTTACGGCGTGTTGTCCGGCGATGGCCACCAGGTCCTGCTCCGCCGCTTCCAGTGCTTTGGCATTGGCAATAGCTTCACCCACGCCGATATTGAGCACAATCTTCTCGAGGCGCGGCGCCTGCATGACGTTCTTGTACCCGCAAACCTCCAACAGGCGGGGTACAACCTCTTCACGGTATCTTTCTTTCAGTCTGGCCATTTACTCAATCACCTCGCCGCAGGCACGGCAGATTCTTACCCTCCGGCCGTCTCCCAGCTTCTGGAAACCGATTCGCCCCGGCTTGTTGCATTTATCACAGAGCAGCATGACATTGGAAATATTAACGGGCACCTCCAGGTCTATGATGCCGGCCTGCTTGACAGCTCCCCTGGCTTTAGAATGCTTTTTAATAAAGTTGATGCCTTCAATTGTTACCTGCTGTTTTTTAGGGTGGGCAAAGCGGACCTTACCCTTTTTACCCCTGTCCTTACCCTTGATAACCAGCACGGTATCGTCTTTCCTTATCTTCATAATTTTCTGCCTTTATAAAACCTCTGGCGCCAGAGATATAATCTTGGTGTAGTTCTTGTCTCGCAGCTCCCTGGCTACCGGACCGAAGATGCGGGTCCCTTTGGGATTATTCTTATCGGTGAGAATCACCGCCGCATTTTCGTCGAACCTGATATAAGAGCCGTCGGGGCGCCGGTACGGGTGCGCCGTTCGGATGATGACGGCCCGCACGACATCGCCTTTCTTGGTGCCGGCGTTCGGTATGGCCCGTTTGACGGAAGCCACGATGATATCGCCAACGCGGGCATACTTCCGGCGGGTACCGCCGAGCACGTTGATGCACATAATTTCGCGGGCACCGGTGTTATCGGCTACCTTAAGCCTGGTCTGCATCTGAATCATGTCTGTTTCACCAAAGTCCTAGTTTGTTATCTCCTGTGGCTTAATTTCCGCTACCTCTCCCTTGGTCACTATCTCCGCCACCCGCCATCTTTTTAATTTGGAGGTGGGGCGGGTTTCCTCAATCCTCACCGTGTCGCCGACTTTACTCTGGTTCTTTTCGTCGTGAGCGTAGTATTTAACGACTCTCCTGACGGTCTTCTTGTACAGCGGATGACGCTTGGGCGTATCCACGGCGATGACCACGGTCTTGTCCATTTTATCGCTCACGACCTTGCCGAACCTGGTCTTGCGCTTTTCTACCATAATATCTAACCTACCTTATACCCAGTTCTCTTTCCGTGAGCAGGGTCTTCAGTCGGGCAATCTTCTTCTTAACCCTCCGCACCTCGCGGTGGTTCACCAGTTGCTTGGTGGCCAGGCGAAAACGCAGGTTGAAAAGCTCCTCATGAGTTTCTTCCAGTTCCTTTTTTAAATCGTCGGTGCTGAGTCCTCTGAATTCCTCTAGTTTCAACGTGCTCACTCCCTACTTTGCCGATTCACCACCCACGGTAACGGTTTCTCTCAAGATGAATCGGGTCTTCAGCGGCAGTTTGTGTGCCGCCAGGCGTATCGCCTCCTGAGCTACCTTTTCACCGACTCCCGCCATTTCAAACATTATTCTTCCGGCTCTGACCACGGCTACCCAGTGGTCCGGGGCACCTTTGCCGCTACCCATGCGGGTCTCCGCCGCCTTCTTGCTGACCGGTTTGTCCGGGAAGATGCGTATCCAGACCTTGCCGCCACGGCGGATATGACGGGTAATGGCACGCCGGGCCGCCTCAATCTGGGCACTGGTTACCCAGGCCGACTCCAGTGCCTGGAGGCCGAAATCGCCGAAGCCGATGACATTGCCCGACTGGGCTTTGCCACGGCGGCGTCCCCTCTGGGCCTTTCGGTATTTTACACGCTTAGGCTGCTGCATCCCTGGACTCTTCCTTCTCGGTACTGGTTGGCTCTGTATCTGGCGTTACATCTGGCGCTGGTTCGGCAGTTTTTGACTTGGTTGCCTTCTTTGCCCTGGGTTTAGCCGATTTTTCTTCTTCCGGTGTTTTATCTTCGGTTACTTTAGCTTTGGTTGCCTTCTTCGCCCTGGGCTTGGCCGGTTTTTCTTTCGGTTTTTCAGCGGGGGCTTCCTCAACTACCGCCTCGGCCGGTTTTTCTTCCGGTTTGTCCGCGGGGGCTTCCACAACTACCGCCTCGGCCGGTTTGTCTGCCGGTTTTGCGGCGGGGGGTGCCTCCACTACCGCCGCGGCGGGTTTTTCGTCGGGTGTTGCGGGGGGGG
>JAUWZF010000194.1 GCA_030615475.1 Dehalococcoidales bacterium
TTGAAAGTGAAATAAGCGTTTGTAATACCAGCGTTGTGGTAACGAAAGATGGGGTGGTGGTAATCGATACTCCAATGGTGCCGGCGAATGCGAAGAAGGTAGCGGCTGATATTGCTAAATTCGGCCCGGTCCGTTACGTGATTAACAGCGAGCCTCATACCGACCATATTGCCGGTAACTGCTACTTCGGGGGCACGGTCGTCGCCCACGAGGGTACCCGCGAAATCATGCTGGCTGCCAAAGTGGAGGATGTGGCCGGTATGCTCCAGTGGACGGCCCCGGACAGCCTCCCGCTGGACAAAGAGTTCAGGATTCGTCCGCCGGAAATTACTTTTTCCGACCGACTTACCCTCTATCTGGGCGACCATACCTTCCATCTCATCCATATGCCGGGGCATACTCCCTGCAGTCTGGCGGTCTATGTTCCCGAGGAAAAGATAGTCTTTACCTCGGATAATATAAATCTGGGGATGCCGGTCTTCCGCGACTCTTTGCCTGATAAATGGCTGGAAACTTTAAAACGACTTGAGGAACTGGACGTGGATAAAGTGGTCCCCGGACATGGTGAAGTCGCCGGTAAAAGCTGCTTCTCGGAGATGAGTAAAAATATCAAGTCCTGGGTAGATGCCGTCGCCAATGCCATCGCCAAGGGAATGAGCCTGGAGGAAGCCCAGGAAAAGATCCCCCTCGCCGAGCCGTTCTCCAAGATGCCCAAAGAAGGGCCGGCGGCAGGTTTTTTGCGCATGAATATCGAGAGAATTTACCAGGTCTTGAAGAAGTAAGGTTTTTCAGTCACGACGGTTCAATCTCCAATCGGTAAGAAGCAGCTGGACAGCAGTGGCTCAGGAGGAGATGCCTGACCCCTTCTTCCCCGGAAGTACCTGGCCGAATGTCATGACCCCGCCCACACCGACGACCCGAACCTGATATTCACCGCCAGCTTTAACGGCGGAGAGGTCTGGCGGGAGTTAAGGTTGTCCGGGTACAATTTGAAATAGTGTGTCTGCGGAAAATTCGAATGCCCCCAATGGAATTCGAATCCATGTTCGAGTTCACTCTTAAGGCTGGTTCCAGGATGCCGTTAATAATGGTATTAACTGTCTCGTTCACCAATCTGGAGGTGTCTGTAACTTCTCAGCTAAGACCCTGATTCAATTCCTGATAAATCCGCTCTCCATTCAATGAGTCTTATTTTGCTTCCCTCAGAACGGTGACCAGAGATCCCGGACCAGCATGGACGCCTAGCGCTGGCCCCAGTCTTACTATTCGGGGCACTATATTAGGAAAGAGAGAACCTACGTAATCGGCTAGTGTTTGAGCATCGTCAGGGGTGGTGCTATAAACTATAGCTAGGTCCTCAATGTGTAATGCTGAACTTATAAACTCACGGAGTCGGTCTATTCCTTTACTTCGGGTGCGTGTCAAACCGGCTGGACGAAGCTCGCCGTCACGCAGAGTAAGTAAAAGCTTCACATGAAGCAGCGATTCTATTGAAGATATTGCCGATACAGCCTTCCCAAGACGCCCACCTTTGACTACGTATATTACAGTGTCCAGAAGCGCTAGGGCACGCATTTGCCCAATAGCTTCACGAACTCTGTCTACCACCTGATTTAGACTGTATCCAGCTTCAGCAGCTTTAGCTGCAGCTATGGCAACAAGACCTTGCCACATTGTCACGCCTTTGGAGTCGACAACTTCAATCCGACACCCTTTCCTTTCCGCAATTTCCTTACCTGCCAGCGCAGCATCGTAGACGGCACTGTGCTTGCTGGTAATATGAATGGATACAATCTCTCCAGTTTCTTGAGCTGCTTCCTCATACACCTTGGCAAAATCCCCCGGTGATGGTGCCGCAGTAGATGGGTGAACTGGGTTGGTCGTCAGTTTACGATAGAATTCATCGCTGTCTATATCGACTCCATCGCGATAGACTTCGTCACCAAAACGAAGATATACTGGTACTACGGTAATACCCAACTTCTTGGCTTCCTCTTGCGTAATGTCCGAGCCGCTGTCGGTAACAATCTTGACTGTCATAGGGCAACACCTCCTTTAGAAGTAGAGGCGGCATAGGATTCAGCTTAAAGTATACTACCGGGGGCTAGGTGGTGTAAATTAGTCAGCGGAAAGGCTCATAGCCGGTGGAGCCGACCTGCGCCCCTTTACTTTTTACGTACCGTGGGGTATGGGCGGTGATGGCAAAGGCCCCAAGCCGAATGTTGAAGAAACGGACGACCCGGCCCTGATATTCACCGCCAGCTTTAACGGCGAAGAGGTCTGGCGAGAGTTAAGGTTGTCCGAGTACGATTTGAAATAGTGTGTCTGCCGGAAATTAGAAGTGCCCCCAATGGAATTCGAATCCATGTTGCCGGCTTGAAAGGCCGGTGTCCTAGGCCTCTAGACGATGGGGGCGTACCTGTTAAGTATACCAGAGAAGAGTCCCGCCAGACAATACGGAGGCACAAGGCTACCGTAGCTAATTTAGCTTGCCTGAGAAGCGCCTTTCGTGTACAATATTATATAGTGGATGAGTTTATGCGAGGTGATATTCCATGCCTATTTACGAGTATGAATGCGGTAATTGCAGCCATCGATTCGAGGTGAAACAGGGCTTTAATGATAAACCGGGGGCGGAGTGCCCGCAGTGTCAGGAGATAGCCCGGCGTATCTTTCACCCCACGCCGATTATATTCAAGGGAAGCGGTTTCCACGTTACGGATCATCGTAAGAGCACAGAAACAGAGAAAAGAAAGAGAGAATCAAAAGCCAGCAAGGGGGAATCGGAGGCCAGCAAGAGTTCAAAGTGAAAGCATTGCTTCAGCGAGTCAGTAAAGCTTCGGTCAGCATTGCCGGTGAGGAGGTGGGGAGGATAGAGAGGGGGCTGGTGGTCTTTCTCGCGGTGGCTGGCGGGGATACGGAAAGAGATGCGCAGTATTTGATGCAGAAAATCATCAATCTGCGCATTTTTGCCGATGCCGAGGAAAAGTTCAACCTTTCCGCCTTGGATATCGGCGGCGAGCTTCTGCTGGTGAGCCAGTTTACGCTCCTGGCCGATACCCGGAAGGGACGCCGTCCCAGTTTCATCGAGGCAGCACCCCCGGAACGGGCAGAGACATTATTTGATTATTTCGTGGGGCTGGCCCGCGAGAGCGGCCTGAAGGTGTCCACCGGGCGCTTCCAACAATATATGCAGGTGGAAATCCATAACGACGGCCCGGTCACGGTCA
>JAUWZF010000179.1 GCA_030615475.1 Dehalococcoidales bacterium
TGGTACCATACTGGTAAGGTAGGTAAGAATGACGCCGTCAAGGTTAGACCTGCATAGTCTCATAGTTTTCTACTACGTTGCCAGCGAGGAAAGCATCACCGCCGCTGCCGACAAGCTATATCTTACTCAACCCACCGTCACTTACCATATCAGGTCGTTGGAGAGGAATGTCGGCCTTAAGCTTCTTGACATAAAAAGACAAAGGATATTCCTGACCCGGGCCGGTACCGGCCTCTTTGAATATGTGCGTGAAATTTACCATCAAATGACCAGCGCCGAAAGATACCTGGAGAACCTCAAAGAGGCCAGTCTGCGTGTTGGTATAGCCACGACTTTCAGCACCTGCGTGGCTTCGGCAGCCTCGGCATTTGAAAAGCTCTATCCCCGCGTGAGGCTGATTATCAGGAGTTCTTCTTCCTACGAGGTTGTTGAAGATGTCCTTAATTCGCAGGTGGACCTGGGGGTTGTCGTCAGTATGGACTACGGCAATCCCAAGCTGAAGTCAATTAAACTCTCGTCCCGACAGAGATTAGTGCTCGTCGCTTCGCCGTCCAGCTCCATTGCTCAAAGGCAGCGTCTGGAATATGTGAACCTCTGCGGTTACCCCCTGATTCTGGGCCCGGAGACGTCAGCTACACGTCAGATTATTCTTAAAAAGCTCAGGGTGGGCGGCTGTGCTATGCCCTCTCCCATAATTGTGGAAGTAAATAGCTCCGAGTGGGGTATTAATCTCGTCGAAAATGGGGAGGGCGTCGGTTTACACCACATAATGAGTGTGGAAAGGGCCATCGCCGAGGGGCGGCTGAAGGTGCTGCCCCTGTCCGGTGACATATTTGTGGGGGTGGACGCCATTATTCGCGCCGATGCTCCCGAACATCCGATAGCGGAGAGATTTATTTCCCTGGTCAGGGAAGCATGCGAGGCCAAGCACAGGAAATCGGCAGCCCGTGCCGCCGTAAAAAAGTGACGGGGAAAAAACGCCGTCATCAGGTAGTTACCGGACCAGTTTCATCGCCTCCCTGATATCCTCGGCCACCATTCTCCTTTTAGATTTTTCAATCAGGAAGTTTTTGCCCGCCGGGGTGTAGGAGGGGAAGACCCTTTTATCCTCGAAGTAGTACGCCTGCCCCCTGATTTTGTACGTAGAGCCGGTGGGTATTACTTTCTCCCCCGTTTGTTTTTTCCAGATAGCGTTCATCATTTTTATCGCTACGTCCCCCATGAGCATGAAAACCTTGACATTCGGGAACAAGGCTATTTCCTGCTCCAGTATTTCCGAGCAGTTTTTCATGGTGTCGGGGGAAACGGCGTACTGTGTTTTACCGCATTTGATGGCCGTGGTGATGTATACTCCCAGGTCGAGGATATCCTGCATGGAAGACACGTTCGCCCCGGCATCTTTAAAGGCTTGGAGCGTGGTCTGCAGGTAAAAGGGGCTGTCCCCGGCGTAAAAGTAGTCCGTCTTTTCGTTCGGCGGGGCTTCCGTAATCATCACTACGCGGGTATTCTCCGCATCGATATCCCTGAACGGCAGAATGTAGCTGTTTTTATCTATATCCTGGCACGGAAACCGGACGCATTTTATCTGCTCGCTGATTTTCATTTTGAATGTTTTTACAGTGCCTTTCGGGCTATCTCGGCAATGTCGTAAATCCCGATATCTTCCCCGTACTCTTTAACGGCGTCCTTGAAATTCCTTTCGCACCAGGGACAGCTGGTAACCAGCGCCGCGGCCCCGGCGGCCTTCGCTTCCTTGAGTCGCTCGTTGGCGGTCCACAGGGCTAAATCGGGGTTGGCCTGGCTGACGCCGGCACCGGCCCCGCAGCACCAGGCGTTCTCCCGGTTGCGTTCCATCTCCACCAGCTCGATTCCCGGTACATTCTTCAATACGTCCCGGGGAGGCTCGTAAACGCCGTCATCCCCTAAATGTCTTCCCAGGTGGCAGGGGTCGTGATAGGTGACCTTCATCGGTACCTTTTTTGTGAACTTGAGTTTCCCGTCCTTTATCAATTGGTCGAGGTACTCTACCATGTGCAGCACGTCGAACTTCATGGGGATATTGACTTTAGGGTAGAGTTTTTTGAACGTGCTGTAACCGTCCGAGCACGAGGTAACGACCCGGCTCACGCCCAGTGAGTTGAAGGTCTCCAGGAAATGCTCGGCGTACTTGGTGAATTCCCCCAGGTAGCCGATTTCATAAGCGTGGCCGCCGCAGCAGGATTCCTCCATGCCCATGGTGCCGACATCCACGCCGGCGGCTTTCAGGAGGCTGACAGCGCTCCGGGGCACATCCCACAGCTCGGGTTCAAAGGAGAGCATACAGCCGGTGTGGTAAGCCACGTCCACCTTTTCCTGCCCGGCGTACTTTATCCCCATGTCCCTGGCCCAATCCCCCCGTTCCGCCTTGGGTTTGCCGAAGACGTTGTCGTCCTTCTTCAGGCTTTCGACCATAATCATATAGGCGGGATTGAGATTCCCCTGCGTCACCGCTTCCGTCCGGAGTGCCTGGACTATCTCGAAGATATGCTGGTGGTGATAGACGCCGCACTGCTGTTCGCAGGAAAGGCAGCCGGTGCAGGCATATATCCTCTCCATAATATCTTCGTCCAGATTCAATACCCCGTTGACAACTCCCCTGGCTATCAGTAGCTTCCCCGACGGGAAATAGGACTCAAGCTGGTACCTTTCCCCGGCGGGGCAGACGGGCGAAAATATATCAAGGACACCCTTACAGGTGCCGCAGTGCGTACATCCATAGAGCCATTCTTTTAAATCGCTAAGGGCCATCGTTCTCTCCGATATTGTTTAATAATGTCATTCTCGGGCTTGACCCGAGAATCCAGACCCCCTTACCCCCCATCTGGATTCCCGCCTTCGTGGGAATGACACCAGATTATTATTAAACACTCTCTTTCCATATTTGTTTGAGGTGAATTGCGGTTATTTTCCGGGCATGCCCCATCTGCCGGGATTCATGATATTATTGGGGTCCAGCATCTCCTTAACCTTACGGTGCAGTTTCAGCCAGTCGGGCCCGACCAGCTCTTCCAGCCTTCTCACCGCCCAGACCGGTGTCTTGTACGGGATATAGCCCGTTTCCAGGACGAGGTCGAGCTGTTCCGCGCACAGGTCGTTGATTCTCTGTACCAGGTCGGGGTCTCCCTTGTCGTAAGGGAGCATCCATCTCAACCCGGCGAAGTGTCCCTCGTTCATGATGCGGGTGTAGCAGCTCCGGGAAATATCGTATTTATCCTGGAGTTCGCAGCCCTTTTTCACGGTTTCGAGCCACCGGCTCATGGGGCCGTAGGTCCCGACCCACATTAGCCCCCCTCCGGAACTGAGCACTCCCAGTGCCTGCATGGGGAACGCGGCGGTGGTGCTGGGCATGGTATCCGGCCCGGTGTATTTACAGTCTTTACATCTTGCTTTTACCGCTTCGCCGACCGCTTCCACCTTGGCGTTGAGTTCATTTTCGGTATTGCCCGTAAT
>JAUWZF010000262.1 GCA_030615475.1 Dehalococcoidales bacterium
CTTACTTTTTCCCGTCCGTCCCCTCCTCGTACAGTCCCCACCGCTTGAATAACGTCTGATACATCGGGGGCTGCGGGAAGTCGTGCTGCATATACATACCGGCATGTGAATACCCGAATTCTCCCTCTTCAAATTGCCTGACTCCCGCTACCAGCATCCCGATTTTATCCTTCGGCACGGAGAGGATAATCTCGTCTTCTCCGGCCAGCGCCCGGTGGTAATCTCCGGGGTCGGGCAGGGTAACCATCAGCTGACCGTCTGCCATTACGGGCACAATCTGGTAAGCGCAGGCTGGGGGGAAGAAATGGGAGTTAACTTTTGCCTCCTCGCTGATAAAATGCGTCGACGTCAGTAAATTTCTCAACTGGGCGGTGTTGGAATAGATAACCACGATATCAGGCTCGAAATTGGCCGTCCTCAGGGGGGCGGAAACGATGCCGATGTACCTGTCCCTCGCGAAGGTGGGGAAAGACATGAACCGCTGAAACTCGGGGTCGTCCGGTTTATCCACCAGTCCGTAGGCAATCAGAGCGGCAAAGCACCAGTTATCCTCCTTCAGCATGGCCACGGTCTGTTTCTGGCGGCGGGACATGGCGAAAGCCTGGCACTGAGCAATATGGATACCCCTGTCTTTCTTCGGCCTGACGGCTCCCTCCGGGATGTCAGCTTCCTTCTCCAGCATTTTCACGGCCATCGGTGATGTCCTTAACAGCAGCAACTTCTCAAGGTCTTCTCCGTAACGGTTGAACTCGCTTAACGTCGTCATGCAATCTAACCCTCCGATTTTCAATTAGCTTCTATAAGCAGCTACAATTATGAATAATGCGGCGCCATTTTGCAAGATTCGGTTTCAACCCAGTATAATTAATTACATACGATAGTAATTTACCAGTCTGGAATCTAGACAGGAGGTCCGGTATGAAAAAAGTAGCTGTGGTCGGCGTGGGCGAGACGAAATTCAGCGGCCCGCAGGAAAAGACGGAGGTTGAACTGTTCGCCGAAGCCGCCATGGAAGCCATTACGGAATCGAACCTGAAACCTAAAGATATCAAAGCCCTGTTCGTCGGCAACGTGCTGGGCGACTTCTCCGAGGGACAGGGGATGGTGCAGGCCTTCGCCGCCGAGAACATCGGCTGCCTGTACGTGCCGGCAAATCGATACGAGGGCGCCTGCGCCTCGGCCAGCATGGCTATCAGGGACGCCTTCATCTGGGTGGCCTCCGGCTATTACGATATCGTCCTGGCGGGGGGAGTCGAGAGGGCGGCCACCATGGGCACCGGCCTGGCAACAAGGACATTCGCCATGTTCAGCGATGCCCGCTACGAGTACCCCGCCGGCATTACCTTCCCGGCCGTCTTCGCCATGTTGACCCACCTTTATGCGGACACCTATAAGATACCCCTGCAAAAACTGCGGGAGCAGATGGCCTGTGTTTCTATACAGTCGTACAAGCACGGCAGCGTCAATCCCAGGGCACAGTTCTTCGGCAAGAACGCCGATATGACCGTCGAGAAAGTGCTCGGCAGCTTCGTGGTATCTACGCCCCTTACATTGCACGACTGCTGTCCGTTCTCCGACGGCGCCGCCGCCGTGATACTGGCCTCGGAAGAGGTAGCTAAAAAGCTCACGAAGAAGCCCGTCTACATCGCCGGCACGGGGCAGTCTTCCTGCGGCCCGCTCGGCAACCAGAGCGACTACCTGCCGAGAATCAGGGCGCGCGAAGTATCGTCGCAGCAGGCCTACGAAATGGCCGGGGTCAAGCCGCAGGATATCGACCTCTGCGAGCTGCACGACTGCTTCAGCATCGCCAGCCTGATTGCCACCGAAAGCCTCGGCTTCTTCGACTACGGTACGTCGGGCGAAGCCTGGGAGAAGGGCGAAGCCGACATCGGCGGGAAGATAGCCATCAATCCCTCCGGCGGACTGAAGTCGAAAGGACATCCCATCGGCGCTACTGGAGCCGGGCAGGTTTACGAGGTGGTTAAGCAGCTCAGGGGAGAAGTGGAGCCGGAGCGGCAGGTGCCCGATGCTAAAATCGGCATGACGGACACGCTGGGCGGCGATGGCGGCACGCTGGTCAACATGATTTTCCATCGGGGCTGGTAAGATTTGATACGATAGACGGAGGCTGGTAATGGAACATAAACTCATTTTCAAAGATTACAATGAAGCCCTCAAGCAAAATAAGCTTCTGGGATTAAAGTGCCAGGCCTGCGGCGCCATCACGGTGCCGCCCAAGATAGTTTGCCGGCAGTGCACCAGCCCGGACATGGAGGTAGTCGAGCTTAAGGGCAGCGGTAAAATCAGGACCTTCACCACTGTGTTCGTCGCCTCGGAAGGGCGCGAGGATGAAGTCCCCTATACCATCGTTATGGTGGAACTCGACGACGGCCCCTGGATTATGGGCAACCTGGATGGTATCGACCCGAAAGAGGCTTCGATGGAGCTTATCGGCAAGAAGGTCAAGATGGGACACAAAGTTTTCCCCGGTGATAAGTATTCCGCCGGCGAGGGCGCCCGGCCGCTCTTCAGCCTGGTAAAT
>JAUWZF010000127.1 GCA_030615475.1 Dehalococcoidales bacterium
AATCCGGATGAACATGCTGAGTAATTCCAGAAAACCGACAAAAACGCCGACAGCCCCGGAGAAAATACCCATCAGGTTAAACTTGCCTTTAAAAACCTGCCCGATACTGCGGAAGACCGGTCCGAAATTGAAATACTGGCGTAAAAAACTTATACCCAGCGTTTTTAATCCGAAGTACAGCACAAAGACAAAGGACACCAGAGCTATGGCCAGGGGAGTATTGACATCCGTGTTCGCTCCTCTGAGTAACTCATGGTGCCCGAACAATATCGAGCCGAAGCCCGGAATCAGGCTGAGCCAAGCATTAAAGAGGACGAAGAGAAAGATGGTACAAATTACAGGGAAAAACTTCCGCCCGTTTTCCTCGCCGGCGATACTACCACAGAGGTCATAAATCCACCCGAGCAGGAATTCGAAAGCCGCCTGCAGCCGGCCGGGCACAACCTTCATCCGGCGGGTGATCACCCGGCTGATAACTATAAGGAAAACAACGGTAATCCAGCCGGCGATAATGGTATTGGTAATCGGCAGGCCGAAGATATGGAAAAGCTCCGGTGCCGGGAGGTGCGGCGCTGGTTCGTCGACACTCATCCAGCTGAGCCATTCCATCTCTCCAATTAGTTTACTGCCAATGGGCCCGGCCAGAAAACCAAGAATAATAATAGCCAGAGCGACGATAACAATGATAATTAAAACAGGAAAAGAACAACCAAGCAAGCCGCGCTTCTTAGGCTCCGCCACTAACCGTTCTCCTTGTCTTGATTGTTGTTCATGAGGGGTCGAATCATCCGATATACACCGTAAACAGCTACCACCAACCCCACCAGCAGACCGATTATCATAAAAAGCGGTTTCTCACCACTGAGCTTCCAGCCAGCAAACGCCCCTCCCACGATACAGGTACCTATATAAAATCCAATACCTGTCAGCCTCAGGGCCGGAATCAATCTGTTCATGCCGACCTCAACATTCCTGACCTTGAAAATGATACCAGAATGTGGCGCCTCAGGTCAAGCCGTAATATATCTGGTTACGTCTTCATTAGTTTTACGGTTTTTACCTAGCCCCCACGATGTGAATATCTATTCCCACCCAGGCCTGCTTGCGCTAGCTTCAGCGAAGGCAAGCCGCCCCCGTATCATCCACGGCTTATCCCGCAAACTTTCCCGCCATAAAATAAGCCCTGATATTCAGGGCTTACCGGTGAATCGTAAATGGGTTCTAAAACTCTATCTTCACTCCTGCCGGAAAAGGCGGGGAAAATCGCCGTCGAAGTCTTTAAGAAAGTTATGCATGTCCAGCAGGTCCTCATCCCTGACGCCATCCAGGCTCTTGAATTTCTCCATTTCTTCCTCAGTAAGGTCGGTAATAACCTCCGGCCTGGCGTTTTCCCTGATGATAGCCGCTACCAGGCACCTGACATGACAGGAAGAACAGAAGACCTTCAGAAACCACAGCTCGTCGCTATGCTCCATAATTTCGATGTGGTCTTCCTGGTAATTCTGTCCGCAGGAACCACATTTGATTGAAGCTATTAATTTCTTTATCAGACTCTCTTCCATTAACCCGGTCCCCGCAGCAGGTAAGATAAGATTAATTAAGACTTGCGCTTATCGAAATCATCGAGGTCAAGAGTATTGATAAAATCATAAAAAGCCGACATCTTCTTCTTCATATCTTCGTCACTGACCTTCTTGCTCTCTTTACCGTCGGCCTCGTCCCCTTCTTCGAAGATGGGCTTGCCCGTCTCCCCGTCCAGCAAGATACCGGCCTTGTCCAGGACCGATTCGTCAGCGAAAATAGGTACACCCGCTCTTACCGCCAGCGCCAGCGCGTCACTCGGGCGCGAATCCACCTCCACCTGTTTCCCATCCACGTCGAGAATTACCTTGGCATAAAAGGTATCATTCTTAAGGTCATTGACGATGATAGAATTAACCGCCGCTCCCAGAGTATCAACAACCGAACTCAACAGGTCATGTGTCAACGGTCGAGGGACCGCCACCCCCTGCAGCTTCACCGCGATGGCATCTGCTTCAGCCGGGCCAATCCAGATAGGCAGATACCGGTCCGACATCTTCTCTTTCAGAATCACTACACGCTGGTAGTTCATCAGGCTAACCCGAATGCTGTCAATCGTCATCTCTATCATAGCCAGTCCTCCATCCCCTTTTCTCAACCTGTGTAATTAATTCTAACCCCACATCAACAACCCTGTCAAATGATATGAAAGCATTGTTCTGTGCGGTTTTCACTGCGCTGGTATCTAAATCTTTTCACACCCCTCTCCCCATAAATTGGTGTTTCACAGGTCGACTTTTCAGGGTTTCTTTATTGGATATCTTTCACCACGCTCCCTATAATTCAAAGGTTGACAAGTCCATTTAATTAATATGTTATAATAAATACCGTCATACTTGCGCAAAAACCCAATAATAACGGAGGCATAATAATGAAACAAGGCCAAAAAGCCGTCGTCTGGTTCAACGAAGTCACCAAAAAGGATATACCTCTGGTGGGGGGTAAGGGGGCCAACCTGGGAGAGATGACCAATGCCGGAATCCCCGTACCCCAGGGCTTCATCGTCACCGCCGCAGCTTACTTTGACTTTGTAGAAAAATCGGGTATCTTTGGTAAAATCAAGTCTCTGCTTAACCCCGTTAACGTTCACGACAGCAAACAGCTTCAGGAGGTTGCCGCTCAGGTTCAGAAGCTGGTAGAAGATGCCGCCATGCCCCCTGAAACGGCCAGAGAAATCGAACAGGCCTATGTCAAGATGGGCAAGGGCCTTGTCGCCGTGCGCTCTTCAGCCACTGCGGAAGACCTGCCGGAGGCTTCCTTCGCCGGCCAGCAGGCCACCTTCCTCAATGTACAGGGCGAGAAAGACGTGGTACGGGCCGTCCAGGACTGCTGGGCGTCGCTCTTCGGCGCCCGCGCTATCTTCTACCGGCAGGAACAGGGGTTTGACCACTTTAAGGTCGGCATCGCTGTACCCGTGCAGTATATGGTCCAGTCGGAATCCGCCGGCGTCATGTTCACCGTGGAACCCACCACCAGCGACAGGGAAAAGATTACCATCGAAGCCGTGCTGGGACTCGGTGAGATGATTGTCTCCGGGGATGTCACCCCCGACCATTACACCGTCAGTAAAGACGGTATGAAAATACTGGAAAAAGAAATCAAGAAGCAGGAATGGAAGCTGGTAAAGAAAGAAGGCGCTCACGGTAAAGCTGATAACATCAAGATAGACCTCACCGCCGAGGAACAGGCCAGGCAAAAAATAACCGATGCTGAAATAATCCAGCTCGCCAAACTTGGCAAACAGCTTGAAGACCATTACGAGTTCCCCCAGGATATCGAGTGGGCTACCGAGAAGGGGGAAATTTTTATTGTGCAGACCCGGCCGGTAACCACCATCAAGGAGACAACCGAGGCTGCCCATGAAATCGATGCTCCGGTGCTGGTGTCCGGGGCCGCCGCCAGTCCGGGTGTAGCCTATGGACCGGTGAAAATAGTGCCCGACCCCTCTCAGATAGACAAGGTGCTGGAAGGCGATGTCCTGGTGGCGGAAATGACCACGCCGGACTTCGTCCCCGCCATGAAACGGGCCGTGGCCATCGTTACCGACCGCGGCGGCCGGACCGCCCACGCCGCTATTGTCAGCCGCGAGCTCGGCATACCGTGCGTCGTCGGCTGCGAAAATGCGACCGCCACCCTGCAAGACGGTCAGGTAATCACGGTCGACGGCAGTAACGGCAAGGTCTATCCGGGCAAGATAGAAGTCAAGAGCGACGTCAAGATACGCGCCCGCGGTGAAGTTGTCACCAAGACCAAGCTCCTGGCCAACCTGGCTCAGCCGGATATCGTCGACCGTGTCGCCAACCGGGATGTCGACGGTATCGGCCTGTTGCGCGCCGAGTTCATGGTCGCCGAAATCGGCGAGCACCCCAGCGCTATGATTGCCCAGGGCCGTGGCGGCGAATTCACGGAAAAACTAGCCCACGAGCTGATGAAGTTCGCCAAGGCCTTCTACCCCCGCCAGGTGGTCTACCGCACCAACGACTTTAAATCCAACGAGTATAAGGCGCTCAAGGGCGGCGAGAAGTACGAAGAGGACGAAGAGAACCCAATGCTTGGCTACCGCGGCGCCTCACGCTATATCACCGACATTGAAACCTTCAAGCTCGAACTGGACGCTATCAAGAAGGTCAGAGAGCAGTACGACAACCTCTGGGTGATGATTCCCTTCGTCCGCACGGTGGCGGAGCTGGAAAGCACCGTTAAAATTATGGCCGAAGAGGGACTAAAACGTTCCGATAAGTTCAAGCTCTGGATGATGTGCGAGGTGCCCTCCAATGTCATTTTGCTTGAACAGTTCCTGGCCGTCGGCGTTGACGGCATTTCCATCGGCTCCAACGACCTTACCCAATTGACCCTGGGCATAGACCGCGACAGCTCCAAGCTGGCCGAGACCTTCGATGAGCGCAACGAAGCCGTCATGCTCTCCATCGAGAAAGTGGTCAGGACCTGCAAGTCCCTGGGCGTTACCTGCTCCATCTGCGGTCAGGCCCCCTCCGTTTACCC
>JAUWZF010000135.1 GCA_030615475.1 Dehalococcoidales bacterium
GAAACTCTAAAAGAAAAGCCTTGACAAATTACACGGAAACGTGTAAGATTACAGCAAGATGTCTATAAAAATCCTCGATAAAGAGACGGTCGCCCAGATTGCCGCCGGTGAGGTCGTGGAGAGGCCGGCTTCGGTGGTCAAGGAGCTGGTGGAGAACGCGCTGGATGCCGGCGCCAGCCGGATAGAGGTGGAGGTAAAGGGTGGTGGGGTGTACCTCATCAGGGTCACGGACAACGGCAGCGGGATTCCGGCCGATGAGGTAGCCCTGGCCTTTGAGCGACACGCCACCAGCAAGATAAAAAGTCCGTCCGACTTGCAGAAAATCGGCAGTCTGGGATTTCGCGGCGAGGCGCTGCCCAGCATCGCCGCCGTCGCCCGGGTGGAGGTGGTCACCTGCGTGGAAGGGGAGTCGGCGGGCACTTCTATCAGCCTGGAAGGCGGCGCCATTACGCCAGAGGAGAGCCGGGCGCGACCCCGCGGCACCACCGTCACGGTACAAAATCTTTTCCGCAGGGTTCCGGCACGACTGAAATTCTTGAAATCGATTCCTACCGAGAGCGGTCGCTTGGCCGACGTCGTCAGCCAGTACGCCCTGGCCTTCCCCGAGGTCGCCTTCACGTTATCAATCGACGGCAGGGAGAAGCTGAGGACATCGGGGAGGGGCAGGTTGCTCGACAGTATTATCGATGTTTACGGTGCGGCGTTGGCGAGCAAGATGCTGCCGATTCAAGACCCGGGAGTGGAGTGGTCGGGCGGGCCGGCGAAGTCCGCAATTCAGGTAACCGGCATGGTCGGCTCGCCGGAACTCGGCCGGGCCGGTCGCGGCTACCTCAGTTTTTTTATTAACCGACGCTGGGTGAGCAGTCGACTCCTCTCGTATGCCGTGGAGGAGGCTTATCACGGACTCCTCATGGTGGGCAAGCACCCGGTGGCCGTTCTCAACATCTCTATTCCGCCGCAGGATATCGACGTTAATATCCACCCCGCCAAGAGCGAGGTGAAGTTCCGCAACGAGTCGGATATTTTCCGCGCCGTTCAGAGAGCCGTGCGACAGGCCCTCGTGGCGCAGATGCCCGTACCGAAAATCGAGGAGGTAGTAGCTCCCTACAAAGCGCCGTCGACGCAGGAAAGGCGACTCTGGACACTGCCGGAGAGTGAGGAGCGTACGACTTCCCCGCCTGAAGCCACGCCGACCCTGCTGGCGTCACTGCCGGTGCTGAGGGTCGTGGGACAGGTCATGAACAGCTACATCGTGGCCGAGGGACCCGACGGACTCTACCTCATCGACCAGCATGCCGCGCACGAGAGGATTCGATTTGAAATGGTGCAGCGACAGCGGGCGGAGCGGCGACCCGACGTGCAGGGACTGCTGGAGCCGGCGACCTTCGAGGTGACGCCGCGGCAGGACTCGATTTTTAAGGAGTGTTACGGTGAATTAGCCGACTTTGGCTTTGCCATCGAGGACTTCGGCGACCGTACCTATCTGGTGCGGGCGGTGCCGGCCCTGCTCGCCGGGGACAGCTGGGATGCGATGCTGCGGGAGCTGCTCGACGCTCTGTCGGGGGAGGCGAGGAGTCGGTGGGAGGAGAAGATGGTGGTCTCGATTGCCTGTCACGGGGCGGTCAGGAGCGGGCAGACTTTGAGCGACGACGAGATGCGGTCTCTGGTCCGGCAACTGGAGCAGACCGCCAGTCCCCACACCTGCCCCCACGGTCGACCCACCATCATCCGCCTGAGTACCGCGCAGCTGGAAAGGGAGTTCGGGCGGAGTTAGATATTTTCTGACTCCTCCTCGCTCACTCGGTATATCTCGTCCCAGCGTACCATGCCTGCTTCGATTAGCTGGCGGATTTTCTTCTGCATCGCGGTAAGCTGGGCGCTTTTACCCGTCTTTATCTCCAGTATGACGATTTCCTCGGGGTCGCCCCTGGCCAGGCCGGGAAAGACTATCAAATCGATGGGACTGCCGATGAATCTGACCTCGGTGGGGTCGTACTTGAAGTCGGGAAAATAGGGCACCATCTGCTCGGTGAACTTGCCGCCCAGGACGGCCCGACTCTGCGTAACGGCCGACTTTCTGGCCTGCTCTATTTCCGCCTGCCACTTCAGTATCTCTCCATCACGCCACTCTCGAAATCTTCTTTCGAACTTCAACCGGGTGATATGGTTAATCAGGATGATAATCAGCACGGCGGCGACTACGGTTATGGCGATTATGGCGGCGACTTCCATAATGGGCCTCCTTAATCAAAGCAAATTCGAAAGGTGGCGTGTTTAATACTGTTTTATTGTCATTCCCGCGAAGCTTGCCCCGTACTTGATACAGGTGCGGGAATCCAGAACTCCCACTTTTGTCATTCCCGCCCATCAATTGTCATTCCCGCGAAAGCGGGAATCCAGTGGTGGGGAAAAAGGGAGGACTGGATTCTCGGGTCAGGCCCGAGAATGACATTTTCAAATGCCCCCGGCTATCATCAGCATTCAGCCCGACTTCTGCCGGCTGCTCCCGGGCTTGACCAGCGGGATGCCTGCGGCGCAGAGCGGACACTCCTCGGGCGGGTAGGTGATTACCTCCGTACGGTGGCAGCTGAAGAAAGGGATACCGAAGTCTATCTTCTCCGTGGAGCGGTCGACCAGCACGCCGATGCCCACGATGTTGCCCTTAAGTTTATTGACGGCGTCTATGGTGTCGCGTATCGAGCCGCCCCTGGTAAAGACATCGTCGACGATGAGGACTCGCGACTCAGGGTCGATGTGGAAGCCGCGCCGGAATACCCTGCCCACGGACTCTTCCTTTTCGGCGAAGATACCGCGCACCCCGAGTTGACGGGCGACCTCATACGCCAGGATAATGCCCCCGGTGGTCGGGCCGGCGACCACCTGGATGTCTTTATCGCGGAAGTGGTCGGCAATCATGCGGCAGAGCTGTTCCGTGTATTCGGGGTATTGCAGGACCTGGAATTTCTCCCAGTAGACCGGTGAGTGCCGGCCGGAAGCCAGCAGGAAGTGTCCCTCAAGTACCGCTCCCGACTTCTCGAACATTTGCTCGACGTTGTCTGTCATGCTTGCACTCCGGACCGTGTCCGGCTAGTTCCCGGCGTTGGCTATCTGGTTATCGAGGGGATACTCGGGCACTACTCCCCACAAATCCGGCGGCCAGGTAGATAGCCAGGCTTTGCCGTGAATGTCGGCACGGTCCACAAACCAGTTATTATGCGAGTCGTTGCTGTGATTACGATTGTCACCGAGGACGAAGTATTTGGCTTCCGGGACTTTCTTTTCCTCCATAGCATAGTTGGGAGGATTCATAATATAAGGCTCATCCAGCGCCACATCGTTAACGTAGACGATCCCGCTCCTGACCTCCACCGTATCGCCGGGCAGACCGATGACGCGCTTGATAAAATCTTCGTCGCTTCCTTTGGGCGCTTTGAAGATGATAACGTCGCCCCTCTCCGGTTCGCCCACCCAACCCCAGTAGGCGGCTTTATTGACCACCACCCGCTGACCTTCGTGGAAGCTGGGCTCCATGCTGGTCATGAATACTTCGTAGGTCTGGATGGTTCCCCGCGCCACGAAGAATATCACCAGGGCCAGTATTATTGTTATCAGGATTTCACGCAAGAATGTTTTCATCAGGATTTTTACCTTGGCTTACGCCCAATTATACCCTATTTTTCTCCGTACTGCCAGTGTGGAGTTCGATTGCCGCTGTCACCCTTGCTAAAAATCATCACAGGTATTAGGATAAATGGAGACCGCCCCGGTCAGGACTCGCCGTGCAAACAATAATACAGAGACTCTCGGCACTGAAAAATTCCCGACTGGCAACCCGCGTCTTACTTACCCTGTTTGCGGCGCTGGCTATCTGCGTTATTTTCGTCGGACTCGATAATCCTACCGGTATCATTCTGGGCTGGCTGGCAACTGCTATCCTGCTGGCGGAACTGACACGTAGATGGCGTAAAATCAGGTATTTCCTCATTCTCTTATTCGCTTCCTTTATCGGTGCTATCATTCTGTCCTTCCTGTACGTGGAGGTAGCCTTTCCTCTTGCCGGGTGGCTCGGAGGTGTCAATGCCTCGCAAAGCACGGCCTGGCGTATTTTCCACGTGATAATTTCGAATATTATCTTGCTTCTCACTCCGGTAGGTATCTTCATCGGCATCGTGGGAACTATCTGGCTGATTATTTTACGCCTGGTGTCACTGCGAAAACGTAGCCGCACTGGCAGCACTTGACTTCTGCGGAGGTTTTGTTTTAAGTTATACCAAGATATTCGAGGTATCATCGTCGGGCGGGAACAGTAACGTATGGAAACACTTACGACGCCTTTACTGGCCATAGCTGCCTTCGGGCTGGGGGCCATTCCTTTCTCCCTGCT
>JAUWZF010000057.1 GCA_030615475.1 Dehalococcoidales bacterium
CTCCTGCGTTACTTTTTATGCGCTCTGTATTTTAGTTACTAAATCGTGGAGAACCTCCGGGGGCACATCATAAGGAACATCCCCATCGGAAACATAGAAAAATCCGGTCGGTCTGTGTTTGCTTAAGTACTGACTGATAACCGCAAACTGCTCCCATAATTCGGAAGGGTCCTTTAGCGGTAGCGACAGACCGAAGGAAATTTTCAGGGAATCTGACAATCTATGTAAATATGCCAGGTCATCCTCGCTGAATTTCTTACCAAGAAGGACTAACCCGCTCGGTGTTATTATCTGGTGCAAATCGGTGATGAAGTCCATTTTGAAGTTTTTGACGATAAGCACCGGCGAGCCATTATAGTGCTTAACGAGGTTGAACAGCGTCGTATAGACATCTGTATATGGTTTTTGATACGACCGGAGTTCGTCACGGTAGCCTGCGCCGAGGAGGTCTTCCCTGAAAAATACGGAATCGACTCGCAATTCGCCCAGACTTCTCACCAGTCTCGTCAGTAAGTTCTTGGCCAGGCTGATTGCGTTTTCAATATTCCCGTTATTATCACCCAGTAAGGTCTTCACCAGCGAGACAGGTCCGGTGAGAGTTCCAATGACAGCGACATCTTTACCCTTTGACATGACGGTACGTTTGGTAGCTTCCAGCAGGACCCGGATTCGGTGGCTTTCCTCAGGATTAACCTCTCGCAGTTCAACCTGGCTGCAATCCGTGACACTCGGGGCAGCATAGTCATCGGGCCACGCCACTTCGCAGCCAAAAACCTCGGCCTCGATGGTAGCATCGAAGTGATTTACGATGCCATCATATTTGAACAGTTCGCAGGCCTCTTCCAGCGAATGAGCATAGTAGCCGGCGTCCGATACCATATCCTGCAGGGGAATCTGCCCTATCCTGGCGGCAAGTCCATAAACAAAAGGAACGAATACCGGCCTATCGCTGTTTATCAGTTTGATGGTATCTCTAAAGGCGGTTTTTGAATTCATTTCTTTTATTCGGCAGCCCTTTCCTTCAGCTTGTCAATGTCGAGTTCTATTTCCGTAACAACAGGATGGCCCGACGGTAGATATTGGACCGACATTATGGCCCCACATTCCGGGCAGTAGAATTCAACTATTCTCATAAAGTCCGGCTCCGGAGCGTAGGAAATCGCGGCGGAATCTTGCTTAATCGGAATCGGCGGCCCGTATATTTCATCAGCCGGTCTTTCGTAAACCAGGCAACCCTTGAGGTAAGACTCCCTGGCCGGATGTATTTCTGCGTGGCAGCGACTGCAACACCACATCTCCTTATCTAGGTCAATTTCTACAGTTTCCGTAATGCGCATTCTGGTCATAATCAAGCCTCCTCTAAAACACCGTGCGAATATTCACCGATATAATACGACTTATTGGCCGGTATAACATACGTTGTGTCTTTGGCTTCAACAACCGCCGGACCAATAACCTTATTACCCGGCACCAGTAACTCTCTATCATAAATGGGGGTCTTGCGGTAACCGACCTCCGGCGACCAGAAGACATCCCTCTCCTCCCTCAAAGTACCGCCGGGGTCTTCGCCGGCCAGCGGACTGGAGGTCAACTCGTAGTGTGGCATCGGCACAGCGGCGTTCAGGATAATAGTGGAAATAGCTACTTTAGCCGGACCCTGCCTGCCGGGTGTACCGAATTGAGCGCATAGCTGCTTTACATCTTCCTCGGAGCTCAGCTGTGTTTTTTCAGACCTTACATTGTACGCCGCCAGGTCGCCATCCCCGATAAGCTCCAGATAGTAGCCGGCGTTATCAGCTGAGAAACCCTCCCCTTCGATATCTCTTCTGGCCATACTCATTAGCTGCGCTACAGCCTCGTTGAGCTTCTTATAGTCTTTCATGTAATTAACACCGTCAAAGAGAGTGAGCGGTAAATATTTTGAATAGCGATGGAGCAAATCTGTTGTCGAAAAACCAAAGGCACAGAAAGTTGAGGCATAGGGGCTGGTTAATATTCGGCCGAATTTCAAACCGCTGGTGAAGCCGGCATAGCGGGTGGGGCCACCACCTCCGTATGCCACCAGGGCGAAGTCGCTCAGTTTATCCTTTTCGATCCCTTTCTCTTTCAAGAACTGCAGCAGCTCTTTCTGGATATTCTTTTCCGTGGTTTCTTTTATAAGGTAGGCTGCTTCCTCCACGGTGATTTTCATAGGGTCAGCTATTCTTCTTTTGATGGCGGCAATGGCTTTGTCTTTATTCAGTTTGACCTTGCCACCGAGGAAATTATCGGGGTTAATAAAGCCAAGAATAACGTCGGCATCTGTGACGGTAGGTTCCATCCCCCCGCGGTTAAAGCAGGCCGGGCCGGGGCTGGCGCCGGCGCTTCTGGGTCCGACCTGAACGCCTCCGGAATTGTTCAGCTTTACGATGGAACAGCCACCTGTACCCACCGAGCGGGTGACAATCATGGGAACACTCACGGGAAGGTCGGAAATGATAGGCGTCAGCGTGTAGTTATGACTACCGCCACGGATGATACCGATGTCCAGGCTGGTGCCCCCCACGTCAACGGCGACTACTTCAGTAAAGCCATGGGCCTTGCCCACCAGTTCGGCCCCAAACACGCCTAAAACGGGACCGGACGAATAAGTATCAATAGCTCTCGTCTTGGCGACTCTGGCGGTACCGCCATGAGAATGCCCCACCATCAAAGGCCGCGTGTAAAGATTGGCCCTCAGGTCGTCCTCCGACCGGTAGAGATACCTGACCATAGCATCGTGGATATACCCGTTTATCACCGCCGCGTTGGTACGAGAAAAAGCATCTGGCTGGTCGGAGATATCAGAAGCCAGGAGCACTCTTATGCTCCCCAGGAAAAAGCTGGGCGATTGTTCCTTTATGATGGCCCTTACCTGTTCCTCATGGGCGGGATTAACATGCGAATTGTCCAGGCTGACGACGATGGCACGTGCACCCAAATCGATTAAATTCTGCATCTTGACAGTAAGGTCATCGGTATTTACAGGCTTTACTATTTTACCTTTATTATCAATCTCCTCAATTACCTCGGCTATCATGTCCCTGGCTATGAAAGAAAATACGGGCTCTACAGCCGCTGGATTAACGGAATATAGCGAGTCTTTAAATCCCTGGCTGACAAGTAGCCCGATTTTTGCTCCCATCCTCTGAATTATCGTATTGACACTGACCGTGGTTGAATACCTTACAATATCGGTATCTGCCAGCATGTCCTGTACCGAAATCCCGAACTGCCGGGCGCCTTCTCTGATACAATCTGCCAGACAGACCGTCAGGTCATGGGGTGTTGTTAACACTTTAACTGTCCTCAGGTCTCCATTACGGGTGAAAAAACCGTCTGTAAACGTGCCCCCGGTATCAACCCCAATCATGAATGCCATTTCTGACCCTCCCGCTGTCTTAGAGCTTGAAAACTGAATTGCTTGATAAACATATATATCATACTATAAAAAGTAGTGTCAACCGAAAGGGGATTGGACCTGGTGGAGCAGACCATGTCTCTCCGGCACCAGATCGGGGTTTCAAGCCATAAGCCGGCTCAAAGGTTCTATCATATCGTACAGTACCGCCCACCATAGCTTGCCTATACCGGTAGACGCATCAGCTTCCTGGCGTTGTCCTCGTAAATCTTCTTCCTGTCTTCATCGGTGATATCCATCTGTTCGATGGCGTTTATCGTCTGCCGGTAATTCCTGTCGCCGTGCTCGATATCACCGAGAGGAAAGTCTATTCCAAACAAGATGCGGTCAGGGCCGAAAAAGTCATGGCCGCACATTAGTGCCGTCGGGTTGCCGTAAATGGCCGTATCGGCGTAAAACATCTTGAAATAGTCGACGATTTCCTTTTTCAGGAACAACCCCTCTCCGAGTTCACTGTTAAGGGAGAACATCTGGGTAAACTGCCTTATTCTTTCCGCATAGAACGGGACCATGCCGCCCAGGTGGTGCGTGACAATCTTCAGGTTGGGGTATTTCTCCATGATGCCGCTGAATACCAGGCGTGCCATGGCGGAAGTGGTATCGTATGGCCAGCCGAAGAGGCTGAACATATTGTATTTGGACTCTTTTTCGGTCAGGTAGTCCGGGTGGTCGACCCTTCTCATCGGGTGGATGACTATCGGCAGGTCGTACCGGGACATCTTTTCATAGAGCGGCAGGAACTCCGGCGCATCGAGGGGCTTTTCATCTACGGGGGTATGCAGGTAGACGCCTTTGAACTTCAGGTCTTTAATCGCCCGGTCGGTCTCTTTCAGCGCCGCGTCCATGTTGTTCATGGCGAGGGTGGCTAAAGCCGCGACGAATCTATCGCGGTACTTGTTGACCAGCTCGGCCATTTCGTCGTTGGCGCGTTCCGCCAGCTCGGCCGCCTTGGCCGGCCCGGCGACATGCTCGACGGGAATCCGACCCAGCGTCAATACCTGCCGGAGAGGCTCGTATTTGTCCATTATCCGGAACCTGTGGTCGAGGTCGTATAGCGGCGGACTGGGCAGGACCTGGCGGTCATGCATCTCCGGGGCTACTTTGTAAAGGGCTTCCCGGTATTTGGGCGGTACGATGTGGGCGTAAGCGTCTATCTTCAGCGAATACGGCAGCTTCATGTTTTCTCCCCTTTATATATAATATGATTTGGTCTTAATTAAGACTTAAAGATATCCACGGCTGCTTTGTCGGTTGAGCCGGCGACTCCCTCGGTACGGCTGGCGAACTGAATGGCCCCGGTCGGGCACATTTCCACGCATTTCGGACTGCCTCCGCAGACGTCGCAGAGCAGCACGTCCTTCTCCGGTGTCAGCACTATAGCCTGGTACGGGCAGGCGGGTATACATAGAGTGCAGTTATTGCATTTCTCTTCGTCTATGGTTACCCATCCCGTCCGCGCATCCTTGGTAATAGCCTTGCGACGGCATGCCTCGATACATGGAGGCTTTTTACAGTTCAGGCAAATATGCGGGAGCATCAGGCCGTCCATCACCAGTCGCTCGATTGATACCCTGGCTCTGGCCGGGTTGGGTTCCTTTTCCTTGACCATCGAGCAGGCCAGCTGGCAGAGTCCGCAGCCCGTGCAGAACTCGGCGCGTATAAAGAAGGTCTTCTGTTCCATCAAGTTACTCTCCTCGGGACTCATAGTAAATTGGTGGGCTCATTATCCAGCTTGAGCCTCGCCAGCGTTTGTGGCTTGGGCGCGCCTTCTGCGGTCCAGCCGCGGATTTCGTAATACTCGTCTAGGGCACGGTCGTACTCGTCACGGTCGAGCTTCTCTCCCTTCAGGGGTTCCAGGGGCTGTGGCTGGAAATATATGGAAGGCGGTATGTCGTGTTCCCGGAGGGCCCCGGTCTCACGCTGTATGAACATTCGCTCGAGGTTCCAGGTTCTCTCCCCCGTTTCCATCAGCTCTTCCGGGGTCATGTCCCAGCCTTTGACGGCATTAATGGTCTCGCAGAAATTATTGTAGCCCAGGTTATGAGTGGAGCCCGGGTAGATGGTGGCGAACTTGCAGTAGCCGAGAGAATCGACGACGGTGGTAAAGTTCTGCGTCCAGGCGGCCATCCACGGCTTGCCGTCCCATGAGTTAAGGGCTGAAGCGACGGGTCGGCCGTATATCTTCTCCAGTACTTCGGGGGGCATCGCGAAAAATTCCAGTGAGCACCGGCCTTTCAAATGGTCGCTGCCCCGGTTGGCGGTAGCTTCACCGAGTGCCGTTGCCCTGGCCGCCCGGAAATTCTGGGGGCTTTCGTGTATCATGCCGCGCTGAACGTAAAGGTATTTTTCAGCCCCCGTGTTGAATGCTTCGACCGACTTCGATGCCTGCTGGCCTATCATACCGCCGAGTCCTTCGTTCTTGGCCATCTGGTGCAGGAGGGTCAGTATCGACTCTTGATTGCCCCATTCCAGGTTCAGGCCTCCCGTGTCTTTTTCGTTGATAATGCCCCGCTGCCATAATTCCATCAGCCAGGCGATATAGCCGCTGCTGGAACCCACGTCCAGTCCGTAGCGATTTATCAGCGTATTGGCGGCCAGGATGAGTTCCCAGTCGGCGTTGCCCACCGCCGGCCCGAACCCGGCCATCATGTAGAATTCAGGGCCTTCACCCCAGACCCCCGCATAAGGGCCGGACTTGATTCGATAGCGGTGGCTGCATCTCAGCGGGCAGGCGTAACAGGCCAGTGTCTTGGTCTTGTACTGCTCTTCGAAGATTTCGTCATCGAGTCGCCCCTCGGCCTCCTCGAAGTAGTTGGACTGGTTGTTCCTGACGGACATGGTCCCGCTCTGATTGGCCACGCAGAAAATGGTAAGCGTCCCGTAACGGGAAATGACGGGATAAATCTTGGTACTGGTTATCTGGCGGTAGTGGTTGGAGTATAACTCCAGCAGTTTATCAGGGTCGTGGGGTTTCAGTCCCTGCCGGCCTCTGACGACTATCGCCTTAAGAAGTTTCGACCCCATGATACAGCCCATGCCCGTCCTGCCGGCGGCCCTTTTCAGTCCGTGCATGATATTGGCGAAGCGCACCAGGTTTTCGCCGGCCTGGCCAATCATGGCTATCTTTACCTGCGTGTCGCCGAGGTCGTCCTGTATCAGCTCCTGGCATTCGTAAGTGTCATGCCCCCAGAGGAAAGAAGCGTCGCGGAACTCAATCTCGCCGTCGTGAATCCATAGGTAAATGGGCCGGGAGGCCCTGCCTTTAATGACGAGGTGTTGAAATCCGGCGAACTTGAGTTCGGCAGCCCAGTGGCCGCCGCAGTTGCTGGTGCCGAAACCGCCCTCTCCCTCGACCGACTTTGAGGTGACTTCAAATCGCGATGAAGAGACGTCATACCCTGATATCAACCCCGCCCCGAATATCAAAGGGTTGTCGGGGCTCAGCGGGTCAGTTCCCGG
>JAUWZF010000063.1 GCA_030615475.1 Dehalococcoidales bacterium
CAGGCAGCCCTGGCTGAAGAAGGCCTGTTTTTCCCTCCCGACCCCCAGAGCTTTTCCGGCTGCACGATGGGCGGCGTGGTGGCGGAGAACTCCGGCGGTCCTTCCTGCCTGAAATACGGGGTCGCCAAGCAGTACGTGCTCGGCCTGGAGGTGGTGCTGGCCGATGGCACAATAATGAAACTCGGCGGCCTGACGCCCAAGAACCGGACGGGGTACGAGCTGACAATGCTGTTTACCGGTTCCGAAGGCACGCTGGGTGTCATCAGCAAGATAACGCTGCGGCTGCTGCCGGCGACAAAGGCCAGCAAGACCATAGTGGCCGTTATCAGCGATGTGGCCGTAGCCGGCGAGACCGTGACTGAAATTATAGCCAGCAGTGTCCTGCCATCGAAGGTAGAGTTCGTGGATAACTGGACGTTTGAAAAGTTCCGCGGGCTCCTGCCGGACGAAATTCTCGATAAGTCTCAGGTCATTCTTCTCATACAGGTCGACGGCCTGCCGGAAACTGTGGACGCCGAGGCGCAGCAGGTCGTGGCTATCTGCAAAAGCCGGGCGGGCGAGGTCAGGGTGGCCCAAAACCAGGCGGAGGCCGACCGATACTGGCAGGCCAGGACTGCCCACTTCTCCGATATCTCCAGCCGGACCCATACCATCGTCAACGAAGACGTATGCGTGCCGCGCGATAAGATAGCCGATTTTATAAAACTCGGCCAGGAGAGCGCCCGGCGCTACGATGTGCCTATCAGCTTTGCCGGGCATGTCGGCGACGGCAATTTCCATCCGGTCGTCCTCACGGACAGTCGAGACAAGGAACATTATCAACGTTCCCTGAAATGCGTGGACGAAATTATCGAGACGGCTTTATCCCTGGGCGGCGTCCTTTCCGGCGAGCACGGCATCGGCCTGGAGAAGCAGCGTTTCTTGAAGAAGGCCATGGACCCCGCGGCCATAGATATCATGAAGAAGATAAAGGATGTCCTCGACCCCAACCACATCCTCAATCCCGGTAAAATCTGGGAAGAAATATCACATGAAGAGTAGCCTCGAACCACGAAATTGTCATTCCCGCCAAGCTTGCCCCGTACTTGATACGGGGGCGGGAATCCAGAACTCTCATCTTGTCATTCCCGCGAAGGCGGGAATCCAGAGGGGAGAAGCGAGGACTGGATAGTCGGGTCGAGCCCGACTATGACAGTTGTATTTTTATGGAACTAGGATGAAGAGTAGCCTCGACTTCGAGCAGATAGACAGGTTTAAAGAAGACCTCGACAAGTGCACCAAATGTGGATTCTGCATGTCCTACTGTCCCGTCTACCAGGAGGAGCGTATCGAGTCGTCGGTGGCGCGCGGAAAAATCATGCTCATCAGGGCATTGCTGGACGGCGAGCTGGAGGCTACCGACGAAATGGCCGAGCAGCTTAACCGGTGCACTTTGTGCATGACCTGCGCCCAGAACTGCCCGGCCGGTACGCACGTGCCTGCGGTGATTGCCGCCGCCCGGGCCGATAAAGTGAGGCTAAAGGGGCTGTCCTTTCCGTACAACATTATTTACCGCTGGCTGCTGCCGCGACGTCGTTTGTTCGGCCGGGTGGTACGGCTGGCCTCGTGGTTCCAGGGGATTTTCCTGCCCAGAACCGAAGGAACAATACGGCACCTGTCCTTTTTCCTCTCGGCTCTCGGCAAAGGCCGGCATATCCCGCAGATAGCCCCGAAGTTCCTACGCCAGTCGGTCCCGGAAATAAATAAGCCTCCTGCGGGTGTTGAAGTGAAATATACGGTCGGCTATTTCACCGGCTGCATGACTGATTTCGTCTTTCCCGAGCTTGGCAAGAAGATAATCAATTTCCTTACGCGGAACGGTGTGGAGGTGGTCGTGCCGAGGGGGCAGGGGTGCTGCGGGGCGCCGGTATTCCTCGGGGCGGGCGACTTCGCTACCGGGCGCAGGATGGCCGACGCTAACGTCAAGACCTTCAAAGACCTCGATTACGTTATTACCGACTGTGCTACCTGCGCCTCGGCGATGAAGGACTATATAAAATATTTGGCCGATAACGAGGAGAGGAAGCGGGAATATGCAGAATTTGCCGATAAAATAAAAGATATAACCGAGTTCCTGGTGGACATACTGCAACTGCCGCCGTCCGCATACAATGTAGCCGATGAATTCAAGGGTAAGACCGTGACCTGGCACGAGCCGTGCCACCTGGGGCGTTACCTGGGTGTCAAGGAGCAGCCGAGAAAGATATTGCAGTCGATACCTGACATTAAATACGTGGAAATGCCCGACGCTGACCGCTGCTGCGGCATGGCGGGGACTTTCAGCATCTACTTCTACGATTTGTCCAGGAAAATAGCCGATAGAAAAGCTGCCAGTATCGAATCGACGGGTGCGGATATCGTCGTTACCGACTGCCCCGGCTGCCAGATACAGTTGATAGACAGCACCACCCGGCACGGCATGCCGCAGAGGGTCAGGCACATCATGGAGCTGTTCGAGTAACCGGTTACTTCAGGAGTCCCCGGTTTTCAAGGTCGTCGGCGATATCTTTGAGCCCAAGTTTCTCAAGCCCGTCCCTGGTCTGCAGTCCGCTGGCCACATCCCAGTCCCGCAGCGTGTAATACTCGTCCTTCATCTTCTCGAATTCCGCCCTGTCCACCACCGCCCCCTTACGACTGGCAACCTCGCCGTCCCTGCCCAGGACGGTGCATTCGCGGTTGAAGCGCACGTACTGCAACGGCTCGTCATGCAGGTAGTCCAGCAGCCTGTCCCCACTTCTGCCACCCCACCCCTGCCTCATCATGATTGCCCGCCGCAGGTTGAAGATTCTTTCGCCTATTTTGTTCAGTCCCGCCCCGTCTATATCTTTGCCGGTTATGGCCGACAGGACTTGGCTTTCCATAGAGGAGTCGCCCTGGTGGTTCGCGGTGTTCCCGCTGCAGATAACCGGCCAGTAGAGGTCGCAGAGGACGAGGCTTTCCAGGGCATGCCACCGGTCCTGGATTTTTTTAGATGCCAGCGCTTTCCCTTCATACGTGGAGTAGTCCGCTGCCGCCGCGCTACCCCAGAAGGTCTCCGCAACCTTACGCAGGGCCTCGGATGAGAGAAAGGCTCCCTCTTCGCCGTTGCGCCAGCCGAACCAGCGAATCAAAGTGATGCTGGCTTCATGAAGTTGCTGTATCGGCCTTCTCGGTTCGGTGGCATAGAGCAGGGCATTGTGCAGTATCAACCTGGGGTCGTAGTCCCTCAGTTCATTGGCACGGGTCAGGACGGAATAGCTAATCAATTCCTCGGCCCGGCCGCCGATTGACCGCGCCGCCTTGATGGTGCCCCCGGCGAGAAGGTCGCCGAAGCCCTCTCTGAAGGCTATCTTGCGGGTAAGCTCTTCGATAAATTCGGCGCTGCCTATCTTCGAAAGCGGCAGCCCGCTATCCTTTTCGGTTAAAACACCCTCCTTGTGGCACCTGATAAGCCACTCAATCATGGCCTGCATCACGGACGTATCCAGTCCGTACCGGTCGCACAACCGCATCGCCAGCAGTGATACCTCGATACTGTTGCCGCCGTACTTCTCGGCCGGCCGACGGTAACTGTCTATCGGCTGGCAAAAAGATTTATAGCGACGCCCGGTTTCGTCCGTGTAAGATTGCCGGGAGCAGCCGATGCCGCAGCCGTAGCAGGCCCGGTTTTTGGTACGTCCGGGTATTACCCAGCCGAGTGCGGGCGCGCTGCCTTTAATCATCTGAAAGAGGCGGTCGGCAAGACGGCTGAGTCTTTCCGGGTTAGACGCGGTCGGTTTCCTGTCTCCGGCCACAGCCACGGCTTTCAGCATCTTCGACCCCATGACCGCGCCGAGACCGCCCGAGCCGGAGGCACCGCCATCGGCCAGCACAGTGGCGAAGGCGACCAGGTTTTCGGCGGCCGGCCCGATGGTCAGAACACTCACCCCTTTACCCAGTTCCGCTTTCAGACTGTCGCCGGCTTCAAAAGCCGACCTTCCCCAGAGGTGAGCGGCGTCCCTTATTTCGGCGGTGCCGTTATTTATGTAGATATAGACAGGTCTATCGGCTTTCCCCTGGACTACCAGAGCATCATAACCGGCATATTTCAGTCTTATGCCCCAGTTGTCTCCCAGGTTGGCGTAGTTAAAAGATTCCGGTTCGCCGGCGGGCGATTTCGCGCAGATTATCCACCTGCCGCCGGCTAGTCGGTTAAAGCCGGCAGCGGGACCACTGGCACAGATAAAACAGTTCTCCGGCTCAAGGGCCCCGGTCTGGGGCGGCGCCATATCCCAGTAGAGTTTGGCTCCAATACCCCTCCCTCCTAAATATTTCTTCGTATAATCGGCAGTGGGCAGCCTGATAATTGCTCCATCGGATAAATCTACCTTTAGAATCTCTCCGGCATAACCAAAATCAGCCAACGTTAACCTCCAGAATAATTAAAACCGACATATCCTACTATAACATGATGGCAACTCGTGTAAAAACGTTGATTGTGCCTGGTTAAAAGTGAGCTGGAGAAAGAAGTAAGAGTAGACCGGCCGAACCAAAACCAGGCAGGCTTACTTTATCCTGTCGGCCACCGCTTTCCAGTCGATGTTCTTGAAGAATGCCGCCATGTAATCGGCACGCTTCAGGCCGTAGTCAATCATGAAGGCATGCTCGAAAACGTCCATTACCAGGATGGGACGGCAGCCGGCGAGATGGCCGACCTCATGCTCGTTAATCCACTGGTTGCACAGGCCGCCGGTTATGTTATCCTGATAGAGCACCACCCAGCCGATGCCACGCATCGCCCCCGTCGCCCGGAAATCCTGCTCCCAGGCGTCGTAGCTGCCGTAAGCCTCGGCCAGCTTTTTCGCCAGGGCCCCGGACTTATCCAGGGGGGTCTGGCCGCCCAGGTTTTCGAAGTAGTATTCGTGCAGGCGCATGCCGTTGAACTCAAAACCGAAACGCCGTTTAAGCTCGGCGTATTCCGGAGTAGCGGTCTTTTCTTCTTTCAGCATCGTCGCCAGTATGTCCATCAGCTTGTTGGTATTGGTCACGTAGCCCTGGTAAAGAGTGAAATGGTTCGTCAGCAGGGTCTGGCTGAAACCGTCCATGCCGATGAGTTTGCTATAGTCTTTCGCTGTATAAGCCATCGTTCTTTCTCCTTTCCTGTGTACGTATCAGGCCAGACCGGCCTCTTTATGCTTCTGCGCGATGCTGGCGGCCAGGTTATCCAAAGCCTTGAAATCGGCCTCTTTGGGGAAGCCTTTACACAGCACCGGCTCGAGTATTTCCACCTTCAGGTTGGGGATCATCGCGACGATTTGCTCTATCGCCCTGCCTCCCCAGCCATAGGAGCCGATGACGGAGGCGAATTTCGCTTTGGGCTTCAGGGCGTTGGCCAGGACAGCTGCATAAGCAACGTTAGGGTGGGGGCCGGTCAGGACGGTAGGCGTGCCGATAACAATCGTGGCCGCATCTACCAAGGCTATGGCCAGCTTGCCGATATCGGTGACGGCAAGGTCGAATTGTTTCACCGTTACGCCCCTTCGGGACAGGGCTTCGACAAGATAAGCGACCATCTTACGTGTACTCCCGTGCATCGAGATATACGGTAGTACCACGATATTCCCCGGCTCATCGTAGGCCCAGCTATGATACGCCTCCAGGATGAGCTTTGGTTTATTATACATCGGGCCGTGGCTGGGTGAAATAATGTCAATGGCATGGTCTTTAATCTTCTCCAGATTCTTCTGAATATACGTCCGGAAAGGCATCATGATTTCGGCATAGTACCTCTTGGCAGCTTCATAGACCTGCCCTTCGTCAATTACGTACATGTCGGTGGTGGCCAGATGAGAGCCGAAGAAATCGCAGGGGAAGAGTATCTTTTCTTCCCGGAGATAGGTAAGCATTGTTTCCGGCCAGTGTACCCAGGGGGCATAGATAAACTCCAGTGTCCGGCCGCCCAATGAAATAGTCTCTTTATCTTCAACCGCTTTAAATTTCTCTTCGGGGACCATGAAGCGGTCCATGAGCATTCCCTGGCATTTAGGCGTGCAGACGGCCTTCGCTTCGGGATACTTCGCCAGAACCTGAGTGATGCTGCCGGAATGGTCCGGCTCGGCATGATTGAAGACAACGTAATCGATGCTTTTGATGCCCAGCTGGTCCAGGTTACGGAACAGCACTTCCTGCATGGTGGGGTCTACGGTATCAATCAGGGCTGTCTTCTGGCTGCCTTTGACCAGATATGAGTTGTAGCTGGTACCGTCGGGGAGGGGTATCAGGGAGTCAAACAAGCGTCTGTCCCAGTCAATAGCCCCGACACAGTAGATGTCTTTTTTTATTTCTTTCGATTTCATTTCTGTATCCTCCTCCTTGGTTCTGTAACAATCCTGATAAATATATTAAATCACTAATAAAAAGGCAATGCAAAGACAAATGTCACAAAATAATGTGAAAGAAGTAAAAAACCCTGAATTACGTTGATAAATTCTCCTGGTATCCGGTCGCGATTTATCCTTTACGCCCGCGTCAAAAAACGCTAAAATAGAAGAGTCAGAACATCCCCGCGAAATGCCGAGAGA
>JAUWZF010000250.1 GCA_030615475.1 Dehalococcoidales bacterium
CAGATTATAAAAGACGAGAACCTGGAAGTCCTTCATCCGGAATATAATACAAAACCCCGTGTATATTACAAGAATCTATACCGGTTTCTCAGGTGTTTCATCGGAGGCAGTGTGGCTATTGAAGTAGCGGGCGTAACTGACTGTGCTGATGGTGCCAGGGTAACTCTGTTCAAGAACTCAAAAAAGATAGACGAAGCCGTGACCGATAACTATGGCGATTTTAAATTTGATAACCTTGAAGAAAATAGTGGCAGATATAGCCTCGAGATAGTTAATGAGGGTTATGAAAAGAAAACCCTTGAGGTCGACCTGACGACGAGTAAAAATGTGGGCACCATCTTACTGTAGTTCTCTGCCAGGTTGTGCCACAAATGCTGACAACCTAACCACCAAAAACTTTCCCGGTTATAATGCCATTCGTTATACGTCTGGGATATGTACCAACTGCCTACTTCATAAAACTAGGGAGATACAGGGAAAGCTGGGGGAGAGCTATTAAGAGAGCCACATGAAATACATCGGCTATAAGGAAAGGGACAATGCCCCGGAATATGGTCTGCAGGGGTACATCCTTGGCTACTCCCCGGATAATATATACATTAAGACCCACCGGCGGGGTAATCAGGCCAATCTCGCACACCCGGACGATGAGTATCCCGAACCATATCGCATTAAAATCCAGCGCCAGAACCAGGGGGAAGAAAATGGGTACGGTAAGCAGCATCATGGCCAAGGAGTCCATAACAGCACCGAGCAACAGATAGAAGACCAGGATAACAGCCAGGACGACATAGCGGTTTACCGGCAGGGCACTGATGGTGGCGGCCAGTTCATAGGGCAGCCGGCTTACCGCCAGGAAGTAGCCGAAAATCATAGCGCCCAAGATAATGATAAATATCATGGCCGTGGTCTTGCCGGCATCAAAGAGGCTATTCTTAAAGGACACCCAGGAAAGCTTCCTCCTGGCAATAGCGAAAATGAAAGCGCCGGTGGCACCAATACCGGCTGCCTCAATCGGGCTGAACCATCCCAGATAAAGACCACCCATAATCACCACAAATAAAACCAACACCACCCACGAGCCCCTAAGCGAGACTATCTTTTGCCTGAAAGTCGTCGCCGGGCCGGGAGGACCCATGAGGGGATTGCGCTTGCAGATAATATAAATGGTAAAGAGGTAGAAGACAGCCTCCAGAGCGCCGGGGATAATGCCGGCCAGGAAAAGCTGTCCTATGGACTCCTCGGTGATAACAGCGTACAGGATAAGGATTACGCTGGGGGGTATCAGGATGCCGATGGTGCCGCCAGCAGCCACGGAACCGGTAGCCAGGCGGTCATCATATTTATACCTTTTCATCTCCGGCAGGGCCACCGTGCCCATGGTGGCGGCCGTGGCCAGGGACGAGCCACTGACGGCGGCAAAGCTGGCGCAGGCACCAACAGTGGCCATGGACAGGCCGCCGCGAAAATGCCCCAGCCAGGTATGGACGGTGTCATAGAGGTCCTTACTTAACCCTGAGTAATAGCAGAAAGCCCCCATGAGAAGAAAAAGGGGAATGATGCTCATGTTGTAACTGGCGAAGGTTTCATAAGGCACTAACCTTAAAACACCGAGGGCATCATTAAAACCGGCGATATAGGCAAAACCGGCAAAGCCGACCAGCCCCATAACCAGGCCGATAGGCATACGGGAAAGGAGGAGCACAAAAAGAATCGCCAGGCCGATGAACCCGATGAAAAGCGGGGTCACTATTTCACCACTCTGGCGATAGCGTTAAGAAAATCGGCCAGCAGTACCAGGGTAAACCAGGCAAAGCCAAAAGCCACCAGGCCGGCAAAGGGGAACACGGTTATATTCAGTGTCCAGGAAGTTGCCCCGGAGTTATACAAGGAAACCATATTGACAAAGCTCTGCCAGGTTATCAGTGTGCACAGTCCCAGGCTGAAGAGAGTGGTAACGGTGTCAATAATCGCCTGTACCCGCTTGGGGAGTCGCTCAACTATCAACTCTACCTGGACATGGCCCTTCCTGATGGCACAATAGGCCAGGCCGAAGCTGACCAGAATGGCCATCAGGAACGCCGTAATGTCAATCGTGCCCATTATGGGAAATTTAAACTGGCGCAGGGTGACGTCGCTTGCCGTGAGTAACATCATCATGGCAAGGACGCCAGCCCCCACGCCTTGAAGCACAACACTTATCGGGCGCATTATGCTATAGAGCGAATTTGAAGCTCTATTTAACCACATGCCTTTACCGGTTCTCACGGGTTGTAGGTCTCAATAAGCTCAAGGCAGGTATCCAGTATTTCCCGGGCCTCGGTATACCCTTCGGCCTCTCGGTCGGCTACCCACTGATCCCACAGAGGCTCACCGGCGAGGTTAGTCCACCTGGCCACTTCATCGTCAGGCAGGGTGTACTCATGCAGGGCAAAGCCTCTTTCTTCGGCTGCCTTAAGGGCCGCACCCAGGGAGGTGTCAAACATGTTATGACCGTAGAACTCAGACGCCTCCAGGCCACCGACACTCATTATGTCCTCCTGGATGTCAGCCGACAGGCTGTTCCAGGTGTCCCAGTTCATGGCATAGGCGAAATAGACAGTGTGCAGTTCTACCCA
>JAUWZF010000027.1 GCA_030615475.1 Dehalococcoidales bacterium
CCCGTATTTCCACCCTGCCGTCATGTATATAGACATAGACGGGTTTTTCGGCCTTCCCCTGGACTGCCAGGCTGTCGTAGCCGGCGTATTTAAGCCAGGCCCCCCAACTCTCTCCCAGGTTGGAGTAGGAGAATGATTCGGGGTCGCCCAGGGGCGATTTCCCGAAGATTTTCCAGCGGAAGCCGGCAAAACCGGGAAATCCGGTTAGGGGACCGTTGGCGCAGATAATGCAATTTTCCGGGTCGTAGGCCTTTGCCTGCGGCGGGACCATCTCCCAGTAGAGCCTGGTCGCGATGCCGTGCCCTCCGATATATTTATCCGCGTAAGTGGTGGTCGGCAACTTACTAATCTTTCCGTCTGATAAATCTACCTTTAAAATTTCTCCAGCGTATCCGAATTCTGGCATGAATTAATAGTCCTTTCTCAGTGTGTTTTTAATCCCAGCTCTTTCAGCTTGGCGGCAGTCGGGGTGCCGTTTTTATCCCAGCCGCGTACCGAGTAGTATTCGTCGAGCATTTCATCGAGGTCTTTCTGGCTGATAAGCTGTCCTTTAGAAGCCCCTTCCTTGATGGGCTCGGTCATGAGACGCTTGGGGAAGGTGTCGTCCTTGCGGCCGAAGCCCTCGCCGATATTGAACAGGCGGGCGATATTGTTCAGTCTTTCCCCTATTTGCTGGATTTCTCCGGCGGTGAAGCTCATACCGCTGGCGGCGCTGACCAGGTCGGCGGTATTCTGGCAGGCAATATCGGGTAGGGCCATATCGAGGAGGAAGGCGCACATCGGGGCGCAGTCGCAGGTAACGGAGCGGACGTCCTGGTTCCATTTGGTCAGCCTGCCCTTGCCTTTGATGGCAAGTCGGTCGACCTTTTCCGGATGAGGAACATCGAAGATTTCCTGGAAGGCGTAGCCCCGGTTGTGGTCGGCGCCGGTATAGGAGGTGGCGTAGTTCAGTCCGTGGGCCTTGGCGCCCCGGACGTCGTAGGCGGGCAGCTCCAGGCCCTTGACCTGCATGGCGTAGTCGCCGGTACCCTGGCCTATTTTCTCGGCGGCTTTTTTCGTGCCCTGTCCCAGGAGCGCGCCGAGTTCTTCCTGGTAGGCTATCTTCCGCAGCATCTCAATCATGGCGGCATGGTTGCCGAATTTCAGGTCGAGGCCGTCGGTATCCTTCCTGGTGAGTATGCCCTTTTCGTAGAGCTCCATGGCCCACCCGATGGCGACGCCCGCCGAGATAGTGTCGATGCCGTACTCGTCGCAGAGACGGTCGGCGGCGATGACGGCCGGCAGGTAGTCCACCCCGACGGTGCTGCCCAGCGAATAGGTCGTCTCGAACTCGGGCCCCTCGCTGAGGTAGCCGGAATAGGGCCCCGACGTGACCAGCTTTACCTGGCTGCAGCCCACCGGGCAATCATGGCAGTGGGCGCGGGTGATAATCATCTCGTCCTGGGCTTCTCGGCCGAGCCCGGGCACCATGTTAATCTGTCCGGTGGCCGACCAGTTCTTGATGGAATAAATTCCCATTTCCGTCATGGCATCGATAATCATGGGCGTGCCCGCTTTAGCGAACTCGGGGTAGAGCACGGGGCTTTCCTTCATGGCCTTGTTCATGGCCTGCCGGGCTTTCTTGAAACTATCGGCATCGGCTATGGACGGTCTTTTAGTGCCGCGCACGGCGATGGCCTTGAGGTTCTTGGAGCCCATCACCGCCCCCAGTCCCTTTCTGCCGGCTGCCCGGCGCTCGTTGACGATGCAGGCCATGGGGACGACCTTTTCGCCGGCGGGGCCGATGCAGGCAACACGGTAATTGTGGTCACCGAGCTCCTCCTTGATAAAGAGCTGGGTATCGGTGGTCATCATGCCGCTCAGTTTTTCGGCACTACGGAAGCGGACTTCGTCGTCCTTGATAGCGAAATAGGTGGGCTTTTCCGCCCTGCCCTCGATAATAATCATGTCGTAGCCGGCCCTCTTCATTTCGGCGGGAAACTGCCCTCCGGCGAGAGCCATGCCGACGGCGCCCGTCAGCGGCGACTTGGCCACCACGGCCATCCGACTGGAGCAGCTGGCTCCCGTAGCCGTCAGGGGGCCGACCGCGAAGATGAGCTTGTTGGCTTTGTCCAGGGCGGGGGTTCCCGGTTTCACCTCGTCGTACAGGTATTTGATGGCAAAACCGGCGCCTCCCAGGTAATTTTTAACCAGCTCCTCCGGGAGTGCTTCTTCCCTGGCCGACTGTTTGCTTAAGTCTATCCTCAATATCTTGCCGGTGTAACCACCTCGAAACATGACAGTTCCTCATTTAAAAATTATTTGATAGTGTCATTCTCGGGCTTGACCCGAGAATCCAGACCATCGCCTCCTCCTCTGGATTCCCGACTGCGCGGGAATGACACCAGACCTTGGCCAAACAGCTTACCTGCGCATATTATTGACATAATGTTATAGGGATTCTCTAGACCAGCACGCTGCCGCCGTTGACGACGATATAATGCCCCGTGATGAAATCCGAATCTACCGAAGCCAGAAATACGGCCGTGCCGACCAGGTCGGACGGCTCTTCACGGCGCTTGATGCATTGCATTTCAACTGTAGCGTCGAAGGACTGTTTATTGCCATCCTGGCCCAGGCTGGCCTCGGTAGCCGTGAAACCCGGGGCGATGCTGTTGACGTTGACGCCGGAGGGGCCCAGGGCACGGGCGAGGGCCTGCGTCAGGGCGTAAACGGCCGCCTTGCTGCAGGCGTAGGCCAGAAGGTTGACGGCCCCGGGCACCTTGAAAACGTCCGAGGCGATATTGATAATCTTGCCGCTGCCTGCCTTAACCATGAGAGGGCCGATGGACTTGCAGCACAGGTAAGTCCCCCGGACATTTACCTCGAATATGCGGTCCCAGTCCGCCACCGTCCAGGCGTCCCACTCCCGCCGCCCCACGCCGTAGTACATGGCGGCGTTATTGAGCAGGATATCCACCCTGCCGTAAATCCGCATGACCTCCTCGGCCATCTTTTGCGTGTCTTTTTCTTCGGAGATGTCGGTCAGCATGGCGGCGGCTTCCCCGCCTTTAGCTTCTATTTCCTTCACGGTGTCCCGGGCACGCTCCAGGCTGATATCAGGGAGTAGTAATTTCGCGCCTTCATCGGCGAATCGCAGGGCGAAAGCTTTCCCGAGGCCGCGGCCGGCCCCGGTGATAATGGCTACTCTGTCTTTTAATACCGGTGACATATCCGCCTCCTGTTTAGTTCTTGTGGCTATGTTAATCCCCCACTCGTCTGCCTGTCAATAAAATCCTTCGGCGGGGAATACTAAAGCTCTATTTCCTTCAGGTCTGCGGCGGGTGTCAGTTTGGCCTCGGTAAGCGCCTGCACCTCCGGGACCGTCCAGCCGGGCGCTATCTCCTTGAGCAGGAGTCCATCCTCAGTCACTGCCATAACCGCCAGGTCGGTGATGATGAGGCTGACGCACTGCCGGGCGGTCAGGGGATAGGTGCAGTCCCTGACGATGCGCGGCCCGCCGTCTTTTGTTGTATGTAGCATGGTGACGATTATTTTTTTCGCGCCGACGGCCAGGTCCATGCCTCCCCCCATGCCGGTGGCGGGTCGGCCCGGCCGCCCCCAGTTGGCCAGGTCACCCCTTTCCGAGACCTGGTAGGCGCCGAGCACCACGATGTCGATGTGTCCCCCTCTTATCATATCGAAGGCGGCCGCGCTATCGAAAAAGCACATGCCGGGCAGGGGGGTCACCGGCTGGTCGGAAGCATTAATCAGTTCGTAGTCCTTTTCTTCATCCGTGGCCAGACTTCCGTAGCCCAGCATGCCGTTCTCGCTCTGGAAAAACACGGCCCTGTCCCCGGTGATAAGGTTGGCGCACAGGCCGGGCATACCGTAGCCCAGGTTGACCACCGAGCCGTCGGTGAACTCGCGGGCGGCCCGCAACGCAATCGTCTGCTCATTCAGGCGCTCTTTCATGCCGGCACCTCCACGATGCGGTTGACGTAAATATGTGGGGTGACGATAACCTCCGGGTCGAGCTGGCCGGTCGGTACCAGCTCATCGACCTCGGCGATGGTGACCCCGGCGGCCATGGCCATGACCGGGTTAAAGCATCTGGCTGTTTGCCGGTACACCAGGTTTCCCGGTGTATCGGCCTGATGCGCCTTAATCAGGGCGAAATCGGCGGTGAGCGGCAGTTCCAGAATATATTCCCGGCCGTCGATGACCTTCTTCTCCTTGCCTGCCTCGACGGTAGTGCCGACGCCCACCGGCGTGTAGAACCCGCCCAGTCCTCCGGCCCCGCACCGTAGCCTCTCCGCCAGGGTGCCCTGCGGCACCATTTCGATTTCCACCTTGCCTTCATTGAACAGTCTTTCGAGGGGAGAGGTGGGCGGCATGCCGCCGAGGGCGGGCACCGACCCGATGAATTTCCTGACCTGGCCGTTCTCGAAGAGGATGCCGGAGTCCTGGTATCCTCCCGGTTTGATACGATGGCTGAGTTCGTAGCCGACTCCGCCCATATTGGCGATGATGGTAAGGTCTTTCGCTCCCTGTCGGGACAGGGCGACGATGAGGTTGATGGGCAGGCCGCCGTAGGAACCGAAACCGCCGACCATGACGGTGGCGCCGTCGAAAATATCGGCTACGGCTTCATCACAGCTGTTAAATATCTTGTCTATCGTCAATGATTCCTCCCTCTGATGCCGTGTGGTGCAACTGGGACTGATTTTACATCTCAGGCCGTTTAACGTCAATTCTACTCACGGCCTGCCTTATTGTTTGACAATAATCTGGAGGCAGTGTATATTCTAAGACGGAATAAACCAGCAGACCCGGACTGATTCAGTCCGGTAAATAATTCAGCATTATAAAAACAAGGAGGAAAAGTATGGCACATGGCTTTATGGGAAAGATACTGTGGGTAGATCTTTCCAGGAAACAGCTGAAGGACGAACCGCTTGACCCCAAAATGGGACGGGAATTCCTGGGGGGTTACGGCCTGGGGGCCAGGATTCTGTTCAGCCGGCAGAAAGCCGGCGTCGACCCGCTGGGACCGGACGCCATCCTGGGTATGACTACCGGTGTCCTCACCGGCACCGATGCCCTCGGAGGCTCACGGTATATCATGGTGGGGAAATCACCGCTGACGGAGGGCTGGGGTGATGCCAATTCCGGGGGTAATGTCGGCCCGTACCTGAAATTCGCCGGCTATGACGCGGTATTCTTCACCGGCATATCGGACAAGCCCGTCTATCTCTTGATTGATAACGGCAAGGCCGAGCTTAAAGACGCCACCCATCTCTGGGGCAAGGACTCCTTCGAGACACAGGATATCCTCAGGGAAGCGCACGGTAAAGACCTGGAAGTGGCCTGTGTCGGCCCGGCGGGAGAGAAGGTTGCCCTCATCGCCGCGGTGATGAATAACAAGGGACGCGCGGCGGGACGTTCCGGCCTGGGCGCCGTGATGGGCTCCAAGAAGCTCAAGGCGATTGCCGTTAAAGGCAACATGAAGGTGCCCGTAGCCGATGCGGATAAGTCCAAAGAAATGAGAAAGAAGCACATGGCGAATCTGGGCCCACGGTTTGACTTTATAAGTGCATGCGGTACGCCAGGCCTCTTTAACATGAGTTGCGAGTCTGATGATGCGCCTTGCAAGAACTGGGGTGGCGCGGTGGTTATTGACTTCCCGAAATATCAGGATATCAGTGGCGAGCCGGTTGTGGCGAAGCAGGAGAGGAAGTACGGCTGCTGGCGCTGTCCCGTTGCCTGCGGCGGTATCATGAAGGCAAGCACCGGCGAGTATAAATATGAGGCGGGAGCCCACAAGCCCGAGTACGAAACGCTGGCTATGTTAGGCAGTAACCTGCTAAACAATCATCTGGAATCGATTATCAAGGCCAACGATATCTGTAATCGCTACGGGCTGGATACCATCTCGGCCGGGGCCTGCATCGCCTTCGCCATCGAATGCTACGAGAATGGTATTATCACCAAGAGTGACACCGATGGCCTTGAAATGACCTGGGGCAATCACAAGTCCATCATCGCCATGCTGGAAAAACTGGCCAAACGCGAGGGTATCGGTGACATCCTGGCCGACGGCGTCAAGAAGGCTGCGGAGAAAATCGGCAAAGGCTCCGAGAAATACGCCATGCATATCGCTGGAGAGGAAATCCCGGCGCATGATTCGAGGGGCGGCCCTCCCTTTGCGATTGCTTACGGAGCCGAGCCTACCCCCGGCCGTCATACCCAGGGTGGGGAAGGTCCGTTCCCGGAAGGTGCCATGCCCGAGTTCGACCATAGCTCCTTCAAGGGACGGGGCGAGCCGCATAAGTACGGCAGCGACTTCTGTCAAGTCTATAATGCCGCCGGTATCTGCATGATTGTGTTCGGAGACGCGTACGGTCATGCCGACTATCTTATTGAGGCCTTACAAACCATCACCGGCTGGGACCTCACCAGGGAGGAGCTGCAGAAGACCGGTGAGCGCATAGATAACATACGGCAGGCCTTCAATATCCGCGAGGGTCTCACCTCGCCGTGGAAGTACCCCGACAGGATGCTGGGCGTTCCACCGAAGACGGAAGGACCCCGCGCCGGGATAACCGTGAGCGAGGACGACCTTTATAATGAGTACTACGCGGCCAGGGGCTGGGACCGCAAGACCGGCAAGCCCAGCAAGGAAAAGCTGCTGGAACTTGGCCTGGACGACGTGGCTAAAGTGCTCTGGCCCTAAATAAGACAGGAACCGGATATTATACGAGGCCTCCATCTTTGACAGTAGATGGGGGCTTCGTTATTTTATGGGTGAAATTGCGGCAGAGATATTTCTATATTCAGGCTTAGCGACGCCTTGTAACCCTAGTATAGCAAGGTATATAATACGTCCATATATTTTCTTTTTCAGTTAAGGAAAGCGGGGGTAAGGACATGGCTGAGGAATTTCTGGTGGTAAAAGACCTTCATAAGAGTTTCAACGAGTTCAAAGCGGTCAACGGCGTTTCGTTCTCTATCGGAAAGGGCGAAATTTTCGGCCTTCTGGGGCCCAACGGCGCCGGCAAAACGACGACCATCCGCATGCTAGCCACGGTCCTGAAAGCCGATAGCGGCGAAATTACCATAGGGGGCCACTCCGTACGGCGGGATGCCGAGTCTGTTCGCAATATCATCGGGGTCTGTCCTCAGGACCTGGCCCTATATGAGGACCTCTCCGCCCTGGATAACATGGTGTTCTTCGGACGGATGGCGGGAATGAACGGCAAGGAAGCTAAAGAGCAGGCCATGACCAATCTGAAGATGATGGGGCTGGTTGACAGGGCTAAGGGTAAGGTGGCCAAGTTTTCCGGGGGTATGAAGCGCCGCATCAACCTGGCCATTGCCCTTATGGGCAATCCTCGGCTTCTCTTCCTGGACGAGCCGACCGTAGGCATAGACCCGCAGTCGAGGAATAACATCTATGAAACTATTGAAGACCTGCGGGACAAAGGCATGTCCGTTCTCTATACAACTCATTATATGGAAGAAGCCGACCGCCTGTGCAAACGCGTGGCTATTATGGACGGCGGGCAGATAATTGCACTGGATACGCCGTATAAACTCAAGGGGGAAATCGGGTCGCCGGAGCAGGTTACATTGGAAGATGTCTTCCTGAAACTGACCGGACGGAGTCTACGCGACTAGACAGGATATGAAGCGAGTATTTTTTATTGCCTTCAATGAAGTAAAATTGTATCTCCAGGATAAGGGTGACCTTGCCTTCAGCCTGCTCCTGCCGATAGTCACCTTTGCCCTGATTTATGGCGCATTCGGGGGACAGACTCTATTCGAAGCTACTGCCTACGTGGTAGACGAGGATGAAGGTGCTTATTCCTCCATTTTCCTGGAACAGCTTGAAGCGGTTGAGGGTGTTGATGTCGAACTAATTACCACGTCGCAGGCAGATACCAAGCTGGAGAGGTCGGATGTATTACTGGTTCTCCATATCCCCGATGGTTTTTCGGAAGCATTGACCTCCGGTGAAAGAACGCAGCTTGTCTTCAGGCAGAGGGGAAATGCCGGGCAGGAGGGCCAGATTGTCGCCAATATTATCCGCGGTGTAGCCGAGGAGATGAACCAGGAGTTCCAGGTGCACCGTCAGGTCAGCGATAGTCTGCAGGGAAAGGGAATCCCCGAGGACCGCATTGAAGTCGTCGTTCAGGAATTCCTGGATAAGGAACGCCGGCAACCTGTTGTCGGTGTTGTGGAAGAGACGTTGGGTGGCAGTCCTGACTTCGTTAATCAATTCCTTCCCGGCATCGTTACCATGTATGTCCTCTTCGCCATAGCGATGGCCGCCAGGGTCATCGTCGAGGAACGCCGCAAGGGAACCCTGGAGCGGTTGCTCACCACCCGGCTCAGCGTGGGTCAGCTTTTCCTCGGTAAATTTTTCGCCAGTGTATCACGCGGCTTTGTGCAGACACTGATACTTTTAGGCCTGTCTTACGCCGTGTTTCAAATTTTCACCCCACTTTCCTTTTTAGAATCTCTGGTTATTGCCCTTATCTTCGCAGGGGCTGCCAGCGCCGTGGGGCTGATAATAGCCTCTATCGCCCGCAGCGAAGACGGAGCCACCTGGATTGCGGTTGTCTTTTCGGTAATCACGTTCATGATTGGCGGCACTTTCTTTGAAATTGCTGAAGGTACTGGCTTGTATACAATCAGCCGATTTTCTATTAATTCCTATGCCAATGATGCTTTCAATGTAATTATTGCTCAGGGGGGCTCACTGGCGGATGTCGGTCCAGAGCTGGGGATACTGGCCGGCGTCATGGTCGTGGGGCTAGTGGTCAGCCGACTTATATTCAGGGTTGTTCCCGGGGGGAAATAAGAAACAATGAAGCAGCTTAGCTATATATGGCTTATCGCCCTGAAAGATTTGAAAATCTTTGTAAAGGACCGTGCTGCGGTATTCTTCTTCGTCTTTTTCCCGTTTATGTTCATCGTATTGTTCAATTTCCTGAATATTGGAGTTGCCGAGGATGACCGGCTGGAATTCCACGTGGTCACCCTTGAGGCAGAGGGCGGACTGAGCCACCAGATAATCGGCGCTATGGAAACCACGGATGAATCCCAGCTCAGGCCGGGAGAACCGATAATAATCTGGGACAAGGACTACGATGAAGCTCGACGGGCGGTCGAGGACGGGGAACTGGCCGGCTTCATCGCCTTTCCGGCAGATTTTACCGAAGGAATTATGACGGGTGCCGGCACTCAGCTTGAGGTGGTCGCTGATGCCGGGGCCGTTAATACACGGGCCGCTTTGAATGGCTTTGCCGGAGCCATCGCTTCCCAGCTGGGTACGCACCGGGTCATCGTTAATGCCAGTATCGCGCTTCTTGTCGAGGGCGGCTTACTCTCCACTGATGAAGAAAGCATCAATCAGGCCGTTC
>JAUWZF010000095.1 GCA_030615475.1 Dehalococcoidales bacterium
GAGCCTTGCATTTGACTTTCTTAATTACATTACCGCCGTCGATTATTACAGCTATTTTGAGGTCGTTTACCAGCTGACATCACTGAAACACAACCACTCCGTCATTATCAAAACAAGGTGCTACGACCGCGAGAATCCAACGGTACCTTCGGTAATCGGCCTGTGGCAGTCGGCCGATTTCCAGGAACGCGAGGTTTACGACCTCATGGGTATAACATTTGAAGGGCACCCGAATCTGAAGCGCATCTTCCTCTGGGAAGGGTTCCAGGGGCACCCGCTGCGAAAGGACTTCATCCAGTGACCACGACCGAAATGATGACGCTCAAGACCGAGCCATTCGTGCTCAATTTCGGGCCGGTGCACCCGAGCACTCACGGCGTGTACCGCATGAGGGCCACCCTTGACGGCGAGGTCATACTTGATATTGAGCCGGTGGTGGGCTACCTGCACCGTGGCATCGAGAAACTGGCCGAGGAAAGGACATATTCCGGCTTTATCCCGCTGACCGACCGGCTGGACTATATTTCCCCGATGAGCAACAACCTGGGTTATTGCCTGGCCGTGGAGAAACTGGCGGGGATAAAAGTGCCGGAACGCGCCGAATACCTGCGCGTCATCATGGCGGAGCTACAGCGCCTGGCCAACCATTGTATTGCCATCGGCTCTTTCCTCAACGATACCGGGGCCTACTATACCCCCTTCATGTACGCCTTCCGCGAGCGAGAAAAGATTATCGACCTTTTCGACATGGTCTGCGGCCAGCGTCTTACCTATAACTACATGAGAATCGGCGGTGTCAGCCAGGATATCCCCGATGAATTCCTGCCGGCGCTGAAGAAGATAGTTGAAGGGATGTCTCGCTGGATTGACGAATATGACTTCCTGCTTATGCAGAATGAGATACTGCTGGCGCGCACCAAGGGCGTCGGCGTCCTGCCCAGGGAAACGGCCATCAACTGCGGCATCAGCGGCCCGGTGGCCCGCGGCAGCGGCGTTAACTGGGACCTGCGCAAGGCCGACCCCTACTCTATCTATGACCGCTTCGAGTTTGATATCCCGCTGGGCGAGACCGGTGACTGCTATGACCGCTACCGGGTGAGGGTAGAGGAGATGCGCCAGAGCCTGCGTATTATCAAGCAGGCCATGAACGATATACCCGCCGGACCCGTCAGGGCCGATGTGCCTCATCTGGTACGTCCACCCGCGGGCGAGGCGTATGCCCATATTGAGGCGCCCAAGGGCGAGCTCGGCTACTACCTGGTATCGGACAACTCCATTGCCCCCTACCGGTGCCACATACGGCCCACCAGCCTGATAAACCTGACCGCATTGCGCGAAATGGTCAAAGGATGGAAGGTGGCCGACCTGATTGCCATCTTCGGCAGTATTGATATTACTATGGGCGAGGTTGACAGATAGTGGCGATAGTTGATTTTATAGTTCAGAACCAGTTGCCCATGCAGGTAGTACCCCCGGACTGGCCCGGTGGCTACTGGTGGCACTGGCTGTTTTTTACGGTTGTTCTTATCGGTTTCGTTCTGATCATGGTGATGGGCGTTATTTATGTCGAGCGCCGGGGTCTGGGCCGCATGCAGTCCCGCCTCGGCCCCAACCGCACCGGCCCCTTCGGGTTGCTGCAGGCCGTGGCCGATGCCGTCAAGGTTTTATTAAAAGAGAATATCGTGCCGGACAAAGCCGATAAACTGGTCCACTGGCTGGCTCCGGTAGTAGCTTTTGTGCCGGTATTGATGATTTTCGCCGTGGTGCCGTTCCAGAACGGGGCGCTGCTGGCCGACCTCAATATCGGCATACTGTACGTGGTGGCTATCAGCTCCGTCGCCACGGTAGGCGTCTTCATGGCGGGGTGGGGCTCCAGCAACAAGTATTCCCTGCTCGGTGCTATGCGCAACGTCGCCGCCGTGGTCAGCTACGAGATGCCGCTGGTGCTGGCTGTCCTTGGCGTGGTGCTGGTCGCTGGCTCGCTATCCATGAACCAGATTGTGCTGGCCCAGGATATCCCTTACATCCTGTTCCAACCCCTGGGCTTCCTCATCTTCTTCGCCGCCGGCTGCGCCGAGATTAACCGCAGCCCTTTCGACCTTATGGAGGCCGACCAGGAGCTTGTCGCCGGCTTTCATATCGAGTATTCCGGCATGAAATTCGCCATGTTCTACCTGGTGGAGTACGCCGAAGCTATCGCCATCGCCGCCATTATCACCACGCTCTTCCTCGGCGGCTGGAGGGGCCCAATTTTACCGCCCTGGCTATGGTTTATCGTCAAGGTGATTATTGTCTTCTTTGTCATGGTCTGGACACGGGCGACCTTCCCGCGCGTACGCATTGACCAGCTCATGGCTCTGGCCTGGAAGTTCCTCTTCCCGCTGGCGCTGATAAACCTGTTCGTTACCGCCATACAGGTACTCGTCTGGCCGGACGCCCTGCCGTGGATAGTGATTATCATCAATTTCGCCATCATGGGCATACTGATATTATTATGGTCGAAATTTTTTAAGTTAGGATGGGGCCGACTTGAAGTTTGAACGTTACGGCTTAGGGTTGATTAAGGGCATGACGGTGACCATCCAGCACCTGCTGCGTCACCCGACGGTGACGCAGTTCCCGGAGCAGCGGTTGAATATTTCGCGCCGGACACGCGGCAACGAGCTTATCTGGAGTCGCGAGAAGTGCACCGGCTGCGCTACCTGTGCCAAGACCTGCCCCCAGGGTGCCATTGAAATCGTTACCGCCACCAACCTGGCGGACAATAAATACGAAGTGGAGACATACCGGGTCGATACCGGCTACTGCATTCAATGCGGCCTGTGCGTCGAGGCCTGCCCTTACGATGCCCTGTTCATGGGTTACTCCTTCGAAAGGGCGAAATACCGGCGCGGCGACCTGGTCCAGACCGATGACGAACTGCTGGAGTCGCCGGAGAGGCCTGCCAGTGCCTATTTCCACCCTGAAATTGACGAAAAATTACCGAAGCAGACATTGCTTATAGATAAAATCGTGGAGAAGAGGAAATAATGGGACTGGCTGCTGCGTTCTGGATAATGGCGGTGGTCGTCGTAGTCGCGGCCCTGGGCGTGGTGTTCCTGCGCAACGTTTTCCGCGCCGCCCTAGCCCTGATCCTCTGCTTCATCACGGTGGCCGGACTCTACATCACCCTCAGCGCCGACTTCCTGGCGGCGGTGCAGATACTGGTTTATGTGGGCGCGATATCGGTGCTGATTATCCTGGCTATCATGATGACGAGAGAAGTCCAGCAGGGCAGCCCGTCCAATAGAATGAAGTTGCCCGCCTTTATCGTGGCGGCGGTATTGCTGGGAATCATGATTTACACAGTTACCAAGACCTCGTGGCAGATAGCCGCGGAGTCGCCGCTGTCACCCACGACGGCCCCGCTGGCCACCAAGCTTTTCAGCGAGAGCGGCTTTATCCTGCCGGTGGAAATAGCGGCGATGCTGATACTGGCGGCTATCCTGGGCGCCATTGTTATCGCGAGGGAGAAATAAAAAGTGACTATCGGTCTTGAGCATTATCTGGTACTATCGGCGGTGCTTTTCTGCATCGGACTGTACGGCGCGCTGACCAAGCGTAATGCCGTAATTATCCTGATGTGCATCGAGTTAATGCTCAATTCGGTAAATATCAGCCTGGTGGCGTTCTCCAGCTATATCGTACCGCTGATGTTAACGGGGCAGGTCTTCGCCATCTTCGTGATGGTGGTGGCCGCCGCCGAGGTAGCCGTGGGCCTGGCGATAATCCTGGCCATCTATCGCTGTTTTACCGATGTAGACGCCAGTAAAATTGACTTGATGAAGTGGTAAACGAGGAGGGTTAAAAAGATGAGTAAAGGTTCGTCGGCTGGTCTGGGAGGAGGCGTTATCTGGTTCGCTGGTTGGCTCTTCACCATCGGCTACGTCAACCTGGTATGGTGGAAAATCATACTGGGCATCGTGGTCTGGCCGTTCTACCTGGGCGACGCTGTGCTGGCTGGATAAACTTGGGGAGTCCAGGAGAGGCTAAATTAAATATAATAGCAAGGGGAGTTATAGAGGTTGTCTAAAATTGTCATTCCCGACCTGATCGGGAATCCAGGTTTTGATAATCGGCTTGAATACTGGATTTCCGCTTTCGCGGGAATGACAGAGTAAAGTTATAAAGGGAAATCGTCAATGTGGGTAGAAGTTAAAAAAGCAAAGACACTGGTCATTGCCGAGATGTGGAAGGAATGCTTCGAGGGTGAGGGCATCCCCACCCGCATTATGCCCGTCTCCGGCCTGCCGACAGGCCAGGAACTGGCCACCTATTCCATCCTGGTACCCCAGGATAAAGAGCACGTAATTAAGGATGTGCTAAGGAAGCTATGATACCTTATCAGCTAGTCTGGCTTATCATGCTGCTGCCGTTGTTCTCGTTTATCATCAACGGCCTGCTCATACGGCCTTTCGTCAAGCGAGAGTCGAAGACCTACGGTTATATCACTATCACCGCCATCGGCGTCTCGGCTATATTTTCCATCTGGGCGTTGATATCACTGATGTCGGCGGAACACCACGAGCTTCCCGTTCCCGATGTCAGCTGGATGGTTATCGGCAACTTCAACTTCCATGTGGGCATGATAGCCGACCAGCTTTCGATTATAATGGCCGTCGTCGTCTCCGTCGTCAGTCTGATGGTGCAGATATACTCGCTGGGCTACATGAAACACGACGAAGCGGGATATTACCGTTACTATACCTTCATGTCCCTGTTCACCTTCTCCATGCTGGGACTGGTCCTTTCGGACAACCTGCTGTTCACCTTCGTGTTCTGGGAGATGGTCGGCCTCTGCTCCTATCTCCTCATCGGCTTCTGGTATCACCGGAAATCGGCCGCCGATGCCGCCAAGAAAGCGTTTATCGTTACCAGAATCGGCGACTTCGGTTTCCTGGCGGCAATCTTGATTCTTTATTTTAACTCCGATCCTCGCACTTTTGATATAGGCGCATTACATCACATGGCCGTAGCGGGTGTCCTGGGCGGCACGGTGCTCATGTGGGCGGCCATCGGCCTCTTCGCCGGGGCTATCGGTAAGAGCGCCCAGTTCCCGCTCCACGTGTGGCTGCCGGATGCCATGGAAGGCCCGACACCGGTCAGCGCCCACATCCATTCCGCCACGATGGTCTGTGCCGGTGTTTTCCGGGTGGCACGCACCATGCCACTCTTCGTGTTCTCGACCGAAGCGATTACTCTCGTCGCCGTTATCGGCGGCTTTACGGCTATCTTTGCCGCCACGATGGGACTGACCGCCAACGACATCAAGCGTGTATTGGCGTATTC